>CAYTKJ010000026.1:0-5940 GCA_964438675.1 uncultured Candidatus Saccharibacteria bacterium | reverse complement strand
GCGATGGGTCCTGGCGGAAGCCCCTCGTGCTGGTAGGTATTGTAAGGACTCTTCAAATACTTATCGCGAGGGCGCGGCACAGGCCACCACCCGTTTTTAGCGGTACCGCGTACGTAAGCCAGTGTCGAGTCAGCCTGAAGGCGCATTCCGCTAAACAATCGATTCCAGAGGATACCTGAAATAATAAACATTTCTTCGGTACTTCCTGCCTCACGCTCAATGATCGATGCAATCGTGAGCGCATCCGCCATAGGTACCTGCGCCTCGGTCGACGACGCGTATCGCACTGCCACTCGTTCACTAAATCGGCTCTTGAGCACCGAAACAACTTCATACGGCGTAGTAGATCCTTGCAATAGATACACTGACGGATAGAGACGACCCTCAAGTGGTGCGACCTCATTTGAGAAGATGTCTTTTTGCTCTTTCGACCACGCAAGCTCGTGTCCAAAAGCAGATGTCACCTGCTCTTTGCGCATGCCTGGGTAAATCCGTACGGCAACTGGTTGTGGGAGCGGGTCAAGGTACTCGTATGCCTTCGTCGTCATAATGGCGGCCGCAAGGAACGCACTTCCGTCACGCACACTACCTACAGCTGCTGCAAGAAGTGGCGTGGCAGAGTTGCTCACTGGGTCGCGCTCAAGTATCGTCTTTGTTCGAGGATCGACAGATATGGGGAAGGGGGTGAGTTCGATAGGTATGTGAGCGAGTCCTACAGCAAGATGTGGCACCGAGACAAATACAACAAAGGCAAGTGCTACTGCACCTAAAAAGTTCAGAAAGCCGGGGGATGGGTAGTACTGGCGCTTTTTCACTTACTCATAGTACCCCACAGCCCTTGACTTACACCCCCTTTCCCTGGGAGAAATAGTGTATAATCCATAGGTAAGTATATTTAACATAGTTAACACACATGGCAAAAGCAAATTCTGCATTTATGAAGCCGATGACTCTCTCCTCAGACCTCGAGGCGGTGGTCGGCAAGGGCCCAATGCCTCGTTCTGAGGTCGTGAAGGGCCTGTGGGTGTATATTAAAAAGAACGGACTTCAGGACAGCAAAAACAAGCGGAACATAAACGCTGATGAGAAGCTTAAAGTAGTGTTTGGAGGTAAGGGTACCGTCTCGATGTTCGAGATGACCAAGCTTGTCTCTAAACACCTAAGCTAGCGATTCGATTACAAACCTACAAAACCGCCGAGCACAACCGGCGGTTTTTTAGTGCTCGCTTTTAAATGATTAACCTAGTGTCCAGCTCCCGACTGTATCACGCCATCAAAAATCATTTTGTCAGCGTCCCCTGTCACGTTAAGTAGACCCCATGCGCCGCGGTCGAGTCGCGCTAGTGCGTGGTCTACCAAGACATACTTACCTGGATAATCGACTTTAAAATCGACAATGGCCGCCGCACCAGCTGGCACAAGTGTTGATTGAAGACTCTTTGCTGGCATCGACACGACATCCCCCTCTCTGTATACAGAATCGAAGATCTCTCCGATAAGGTGGAAGCTTGAGATGTAGTTGACTCCACCATTTCCGACATAGAGTCGTACCGTCTCTCCTACTTTTGCGGTCATGTTATCGACCAGTGACCCTGTCTTTCCATTAAAGACAACGTACTGAGCCTTACCATCAAGCATGGCTTGCGCATCAAAGAGTTGAAGCCCCCTCCTTCCTAGAGAGCCGGCACTGTAGAACTCACCCTGCACAACATAGAATTCTTGGTCTACAGGCGGCAACCCCTCCTCTGGCTCGACGAGAATAAGCCCGTACATACCGTGTGTCATATGGTTGGGCACATTCTGGTGCGCACAGTGGTAGATAAAAATGCCTGGGTTTAGTGCCTTAAATGTTATGGTCTTACTCTCACCCGGAGCAACATTTGTCGCCACTGCCCCTCCCCCTGGTCCTGTCACCGCGTGGAGGTCAATGTTGTGACTGTGGAGCGAGGTCGGGTCATTCTTTAGTGTAAGGCGCACGGTGTCACCTTCTCGCACGCGGAGCATAGGTCCCGGCACTGTTCCATCAAAGGTCCAGTAGTTAAACGTCACACCGTCAGCCATTTCAGCGATTACCTCTTTGGTAGTAAGCGTGAACTCAACCGTTTTAGTTTCTGACCTCCCTGTCGGTGGCGGAACATCGCGTGGATCACGTGCTATGTTCTCAACACGCTCAAACTCGGAGAACCGTGTAATAAACTGCCACACATTTTCAAACGGCAGCACGGGTCCTGCACCCGGGCCATAGGTTTTCATAAAAAATGGGTACTGAAATGCGTTCGGCATACCGTTTGGAATATAAAACGCAAGCGATGCTCCCACAAACACCACCACAAGCACAATCGTAATTCTGTTCGAATGCAATTTGCGTAACACGAGGTAGATAAAGAGTGCCGCAAATGCGTAGGCGACAAAAAGGCCAATAGCTTGAACGAGATACGTCGAGAGGTACCCGATAATCTCAAACATACTACATACTAGTGTATCACTGATCGTACTGGGCAATTGCTCTCTGAATGAGAGAAACTGGGATTTGCGCGTCAGCAACTATCCATGCGTTAACTGATCTTCTATCCTTTTCGCTCAACACCTCTTTGAGTGCCTGCATAAAGTTCTCGCGCTTTCCTGTGTGAAGGTCAGTAAGTATGGTGCGCACTGAAAGACCAGTACCGCGTTCGTACAGGAGTGCATCTATCGCAGCCATGGTGAGTGGTGCTAAGACATAGTGTCCGTACTGCACGTCAAGATAGGGTGCACCCGGCTGAACTAAGATAGTCGGCCTAATCGTGTTAAATGCCGCCACATCGTTAAACGGAGGCGCGTCTGCAACGAGTGCGGCATTTTGAGTAACGACCGCGCTGTGTACTCGGTAGAGGTACATGAGACGCTTAAACGCGGCCCCTGGGTGCGTACTGAGAGCAGTCTCTGCCCAAGTTGCCTCAAGTTCCTGGAACTCAGCCACATTAAATGGCTCCTGCTTTCCCAAATATGGGCGCACATCAGAAAAGCGATTATATAGATGCACTACTGCGTGTATGAGGAGTCCCTCGCCACGCTCCGAGCCTACAGGTCCGATCATGTACGAAGTGCGTGAGGTCGGGTCTGGATATATCGCTTCTGATTCATGCACACTCGCGGTCACTAGCACAGTGTGCGGAATACGCTCTGTAACGACGTCTCCATAGAGCGCACCTACTTCAGAAAACGCGTTTGATACTATCGGAAAGAGCGTATCAACATCGGCACGTGAGAGCGAAAGCGGGTAGAGTACTGAGACACGGTACGATGATCCGCGAGGCTCTAAGGCGCGAAGCCCAAACGACTCCTTTTTAATCAACACTCCTGTTGTACCGCGCTCAAAACGTACCGAACCATCATCCATGTCTTCCGCCACTTGCCCGACTGCCTGCCAACCAGTAGGGACGCAAATAGCTTGTCCTCGGTGCGCGAAAGACACGAGCGACTCGCCACTCCACAGTCGGTACCCGTGCGACCCACGCTGAGTCGAGACCGTATCAACCGTAGTACATCCTGAGTTTTGATATCCAATAGCTGCAAGTGCAAGTATAAGTGCTGCAGCAAAAATTGCAGCGTTTTTCTTGCTCATACTGAGAATCCCGATGGTCACCTAAAAAGTATACCGTAGATGCATTACTACACTCACCGAACTACTGCGCAAACCAATCTCTCCTCCACTGCTTCATCATTTCAATCTCTCCAGTCTGAGCAGTAATGATGTCAGTGCCGAGCTTGGTGAGTTCTGGTCGCTCTGTCCCTGCAAGCAATATGCGCGCCATGTCGATAGCGCCCTCGTGGTGCACAATCATACCATCCAGAAATGCCTGGTCTAACGCGTCTCCTGTTTTACCTGTTAAGTCAGAGGTCATGCTATCCATTGCGCCGTGCATCAGCATCGCACCCTCAGTGCTTCCTTGATCAACAGAGTACCCAACACCAAATCCAATAATAAGTGCGAGCAGTCCTATAATGAATACATTGTTATTTCCCATATACTGACAGTATAGTCCTAGATGTATCCAACAGCACGCATCGTCTGCTGGCTCTCAGCAATGCTTGGCACTGAGCCATTTTTTGAGTACAATAGCCCCATCCTCATTGGAGGAACATTCCGCGGTAAGACGATTGCTAGCAACGTCTTGCTTCTGGTCGCAGTCTCGGTCATGTAAAAGCTAGACTTTTACGCGACACTCACCTGCTCCGGAAGTAGCTCACGCACCGCAGAATAAATAGTGAGTATTATTCCGCGGTAGCTCAATGGTAGAGCAGCTCCCTGTTAAGGAGTTGGTTGTAGGTTCGAGTCCTACCCGCGGAGCAAGCGTGTGTACGGAGAACTAAAATTGCCCTTTCGTGTTGAACGAAGGGGCTTTTTTACAGGTTCTAACCTTTCAGGACTATCTTTGAGTGTTAATGAAGCGGTTCGCATGAGCTCTAGGGGTTTCGGTAAGCAGACACTAAGTTTCCTGTCTTTGAGTGTAAGGTTCGAACCAAGCGAGGCAAGAATGCCCTTTCTCGTTGCTAGGTCTCCCTTTTCGAATGTGTCTCTCGCTTGTTCTGCAAATGAGAAATACTTTTCAGCAGTATCAAGCCAATCATCGACGCGTTGATGTACGTCGTTGATAACTGTCTCAAGATTTATCTTCTCTGCTTGGAGCGAGTTTCTACGACGAGTAAATTCCTCAGCAGTAATCTCACCACTCGCCCTGAGGTCGATAAGGTTTTCAAGTTTCGAGCATACAGCGTCGTAGCTACGTTTTTGGCTACTTATAATCACCTTCCTACTCAGTGACTCTTGTTCGTTTTGTTCGCGTAGTACTCCCATCGCCCACTGATGGAACTCGGGAGGTATCTCGATGCTTGAGAGTACATCAGCAATTTGTGCACCAAGAACTTTTTCCTCTACGCTTTTTTGCGTGCAGTTCGGGTCCTTACGTTTTGTGCAGTGATAGTACGTGTACGAGCGACGTATCCCATTTTTTTGATTTTTAATCTTGACTTCCGCTGTAACTAATGCGCCACATTCTCCGCAAACGATTGGACCTCTGAAGGCAAAGTCATGAGTCTTCGGGCATGTTGGAGGTCGATTCCCTAGAAGTGTCTGAACTTTAAAGTACTCTGACTCGGAAATCATCGGGGTATGCTGACCCGTGTACCAATTACCACTCCCCTTCGGATACTCAAAGCGCCCGTAATAGAACGGGTCATTAAGAATCCTGTAAATCGTGCTCCGCGCTACTTTCTTGCCTGCTTTAGTTCTCAAACCCCAGTCGCGAGTCGCAATCTCCAGAATCTTAGGTGGTGTGTATGCGCCAGTCAGCATTAAGTCGAATATCTTTCTAACTAGGTGAAAGCGCTCTGGGTCCTCGATTATCTCTTTCTCACCTTTGTGCTTAAACGGGTTATACATATATCCCAGCGTCGAGTACGTCGGATACCACCCCCTCTCTGCCTTAGCTCGTAATCCTCGCTTAGTGTCGACACTTAAGTCTCGTATGAACTGGTTCGCCATGCCAAGCTCCACTGCCATCATGATGACGTTGTCGCTCGAGTGGTAACCTCTCCCGAAGGTCTGAACGTGCTTTAAAACTTCCTGTTGTAGTAGCCAGCTGACTTCACCGCCATCTACTGGGTTGCGGGCAAGACGGTTTAGCTTCCAGCATATTATCCCGTCGGCTTTAGCTGTTCTTATACTGTTCATCAGTTGATTAAAGACAGGCCTTCCGGGTGCCTTAGCAGATTTTGACTCAGTGAGAATCTCCACTACGTTCAAATTCAGCTCCGCTGCGAGCTTTTGGAGTTCGGCAACCTGAGAATCGATAGATGCCATCTGCTTGTCCTCAGACTCCGAGCTTTTGCGAGCATAAATGATGTATCGAGTCGCAATGTTCATATCTTCAGTTTACTAGTCTTTTTCGGCTCCTTAAG
>CAYTKJ010000025.1:0-7875 GCA_964438675.1 uncultured Candidatus Saccharibacteria bacterium | reverse complement strand
ACCTTAAATCTTTTTGCCTTTCTGACAATTTTCTCCGCTTCTTTACCTGAGCTTCTATAGGTCACTACAATATTGGCGCCTTCTCGGGCAAAAGCCTCGGCTATCGTCTGGCCAATGCGCTTACCACCGGTGATCCAGACGGTTTTGTTTTTCATAAGGAGTTTATTGTAACACCGAACTTTGGGTGGGCGATACAGGACTCGAACCTGTGACCTTCCCCGTGTAAAGGGGTTGCTCTACCAACTGAGCTAATCGCCCCTTTTTGGGCGAACCCAGCATGAACTGTATCGCAAAAACTTACTTCTGGCGACCCGAGTAAAAGCAGTGTAGAGTACCATGCATGTCCACGCCGCAATCCATTGGGATCATTATTGATGGCAACAGACGCTGGGCAAAGGCACAGGGTAAGTCCCCTGCCGAGGGGCACTCAGAGGGCGCACGCAGGGTGCGCGACACGGTCCGTTGGGCAAAGGAGCGCGGGCATATTACCGACCTCTTTTTCTATACACTGTCGACCGAGAACTGGAAGCGTTCGTCGCGCGAAATAGAGTACCTCCTACTTCTTATTGAGCTTTTCTTTCGCTCACACGCAGACGAGTTGATACGCGAAAACGTGCGCATTCGTATCGCGGGTCAACGTGAGCGTTTCCCCAAGAAGTTGCAAAATATTTTTTCTGACCTTGAAGAGCGGACAAAAAACAACACTGCGCTCACAGCATGGTTCGGGCTTTCGTATGGTGGTCGTGCAGAAATCCTAGAAGGAGTGCTCGCACTCCAGCGCAACAAGGTACTTCCTACAGAGGAGGCGTTAAAAAGTGTACTTTGGACGCGCGACCTTCCTGATCCAGATATTATTCTCCGTACGGGGGGAGAGCGACGGCTCTCTAACTTTCTTACGTGGAGTTCGGTCTACTCAGAGCTTTTTTTTTCAGACACACTGTGGCCTGCGTTTACGAGAGAAGAGTTTGAGTCGGTGCTCGCTGAGTTTGAGCAGAGACAGCGTAGAATGGGAGTGTAATACATGAGAACTCCTGACGATGTCGTGTCCCTTGTGGGAACATACGGTGCTCGTGTAGACGACGCAGCGCGCTCTTTTTTGGCTCGCGGTCCGTACGAAATGTACGGCATGATGCAGTATTTTATGGGGTATGCCGACGAACACCTTATGCCTACTCGAGAGGTGTTTGGTGGAAAGCGATTCCGTTCCGGTATTTGTCTCATGCTTGCTGACCAATACCGCGCACTCTACGACGCGCTTCCGCTCGCACTTTCAATAGAAATTTTTCACAACTTCACACTCATTCACGACGACATCGTAGACAAGGACGAGCTGCGCCGAGGACGCCCCACCGTGTGGAAGGTGTGGGGACACGACCATGCAATTAATACTGGAGACGGACAGCTCCTACTCGCGATAGAGGCGCTCGAGGATGCTATGCACGATATTAAAAACCGCGCGCGTCCGTTCTTACTCTCGAAGTATCGAGAAGTCGTTGAGGGACAGTTTCTCGACTTTACGCTGACCAACTACGCACTCGACGATGTGCGTACGACGGAAGCACTCTATATCGAGATGATGATAAAAAAGACGAGCGTGCTTGTAGCGGCTGCTACAAAAGCTGCGGGTATAGCAGCGCGAGTTGATGCTAGGGAAGAGGAGTTGTTGTGGAAGTTTGGACTCGCACTCGGACTTGCGTACCAGTTATGCGATGACACTATTTCTGTCTGGGGATCTGCAGAGATGACGGGGAAAATACCACACGGCGATGTGCGAGAAAAAAAGAAAACACTCCCGGTCTTACACACCGTCGCATCACTCGTTGGGACAGCGCGTGAAGAGTTTGTGGCACTCTATAGTCAGACAGAGTCACTGTCGGACACACAGGTAAAGCGCGCCATAGAACTTATGAATTCGGTACACGCTTACGAGTATGCACGCGCACGTGTTGATCTAGAAGCAGAACACGCCGTTGCCGCACTCAATGCACTTTCGATACCGCAGAGTGGTAAAGACACGCTCCGAGCATTAGTCCACGCACTCTTACCGCGTGTTACTCCATGAAAGAGCCAACCGTTCTGTACGAAAGTGGAGACGTTATCGTAATCGATAAACCGGCAGGACTTATTGTCCACTCTGATGGACGAACCGAAGAGCCGTCGGTGGTCGACTGGGTACTTGCGCACTATCCAGAGGCTAAGGATGTGGGTGAGCCGTGGCTTTCGCCACAAGGAGCACTCATCCCACGCCCCGGTATTGTGCATCGCTTAGATAGAACGACGAGCGGAGTGATGGTACTCGCAAAGACTCAGGCTGTGTATGAGTTTTTAAAAAAGCAGTTTCAGGATCGCACAACAGAGAAGGAGTACGTTGCGCTTGTGTATGGACAGCCAAAAGAGGATGCGGGGAAAATTGAACGCGAGATTGTCCGTATTAAAAGCACCCCGCCACGGTGGGGCGTATCGCACGGCAAAGAAAACAAGAAACGCGCCGCAGTTACTGACTGGCGCGTAGTGGCACGTACCACAGCAGACGGCGAACCTATTTCTGTTATTGCTGCTATGCCCAAGACCGGACGCACGCACCAAATACGGGTCCATCTAAAGGCACTGGGATACCCCATTATTTGTGACCATCTGTACGCACCCACAAAGGCGTGTCTTGGAGGACTGACACGCCCAGCGCTCCATGCAAAGCGCCTGACCATTACCCTTCCAGGTGGGGAAGTACGTACCTTTGAAGCCCCGATTCCGGAGGACCTCAAATTTGCGACAGGCGCGTAAGTGTGCTATTTTTCTGAAACTATGGCTGTTGCTATGGATGTTCAGAAACTTACCCCAGTAAAAACTGGTGACCGCAAGGCACTTGGCGTGCGCGCTGGCGACACGGTACGTATTCACCAGAAAATTCAAGAGAAGGGCAAGACACGCATTCAGATTTTTGAAGGCCTCGTTATTGCGACAAAGCACGGCTCGGAAATAGGAGCAACGTTTACCGTGCGTACTGTGCTCTCACAGGTAGGTGTGGAAAAGACATTTCCACTCTACTCTCCAATGATCGACAAGATCGAGATCATCCGTCGTTCCAAGGTTCGTCGCGCCAAGCTCTACTACATACGAGACAAGGCAAGCCGCGAGATCCGCCGCTCGCTCCGCAATATGATTACTGTAAATCTATCAGCAGGAGGTAAAGAGGATGATGTACTGGTAAAGGAAGTCGAGGCAACGGAAAGTGAGGCACCTATCGTGGCCGATCCATCGGCCGAGCCAAAAGCTGAATAATCAAAACCGCCCAGAAGAGGGCGGTTTTTGCTTTGCGCGAGAGACGGGACTTGAACCCGCAACCTCCGCCGTGACAGGGCGGCGCTCTAACCAGTTGAGCTACCCCCGCAAACGAGGAGTGGCGCGAGCGCTTGTGCTCATGCCATCCGAGTGCAGCGGGGGAAAGCTACGCTTACCCCCGCAAGCTCAGTAAATCTACCTCAGTTGCGGTGTTTTTTCAACGAACGCGATATACTCATAGAGTATGGATAGCTGTATTTTTTGTAAGATAGTGAGCGGGGAAGTGTCAACCAAGAAGGTATACGAGGACGACCTGTTTGTTGCATTTCTCGATATTCACCCAGTTGCTCCTGGGCATACGTTGCTTATCCCGAAGGCTCATTATCGTTGGTTTTACGAGCTACCAGACGATCTCTACGATGAGCTCTTTAGAACGGTGAAAAAGTTGACACCGGGTATTCGAGATCACTATGGAGCTGACTACGTAAGGCTCGGTATAGTCGGTGCTGACGTGTCGCACGTGCACGTCCACCTCATTCCACGAAAATTGAGTGACGCAGAGACGCACCCCTAACGAAGTGCAGTGTAGACTAGTGCTATGCGGTCAATCGCAAAGCTCACCACATTTGTCGAGCGGTATCAGCATCAGCTTTCTATCGGGGCCTTTCTGGTAGGCTTTACTATCGACACGATTATTTTAAAGCGTATCGACCTTCTGATTTCAAACGCAATCCTCATTTCCCATCTCTCAATTATTCTGGTCGTAATGTTTTCCCTACATTATTTTGCTGCACACCCACCACGCTTCGGCCTGCTACAGCGTGTGCACGAGTGGCTCCCCCTTATTGGGCAGTTTGCGTTCGGTGCGCTGTTCTCTGGATTTCTTATTTTCTATTCTCAATCTGGTTCCTTCATAGCTTCGTGGCCATTTTTACTTCTTATTATCTTGCTCATACTTGGGAATGAGTTTTTGCGCTCCTACCAGTCGCGACTTACCTACCAGTCCGTGCTTCTCTTTTTCTGCATGTTCTCGTTCTCAATTTACGCAGTACCTATACTTGCCGGAGTCATGAGTGATGCTCTGTTCGAGCTTTCTGGAGTTGTCGCGCTTGCTGCGTTTTCTGGCGTTATGTTCATTCTGTACGTAATCGACCAGAAAAGGCTTCGCGCATCGCTCGGGACCATCGTACTCTCGGTCATAGCTGTGTACGGACTTATCACGACGCTGTACTTTTCTAACATCCTCCCGCCAATACCGCTCGCGCTTAAAGATATTGGTGTCTACCACGACATCACAAGAATCAGCGATGGGTACCGCGCGTACGTTGAGGTACTACCATGGTACGCACGTCTCACAGGGGTCAAAGTTACGATCCCGCAGGGCGGGACACTGTTTGCATACTCATCGGTATTTGCGCCAACAAGACTCAATACACACATAGTGCACCGGTGGGAGCGAAAGGTGAACGGGAGGTGGGTGACTGTGTCGGCGGTACCGTTTGGTATCGTCGGCGGCCGCGATGGCGGATACCGTGGCTATAGTGCTCACCAAATACAACAAGACGGGGAGTGGCGGGTCCGCGTAGAAACGGTACGCGGTCAGCTTATCGGAAGTGAGGAGTTCTCCATTACCTTTTCCGAAACCCAAGCTCACCTGATCGAGCGGTTATTGAACTAAGGCTGACCGAGGTCTGTGAGATACTAGGTGGATGAAGACTAATAAGCAGGGACCATTTCAGGAAAGTTTTTACCATCAACCACCGCCAGTGCGTATGGCATCGCGTGGCGCATCGAACCGCGGCCGTAGCCAGCGAGGTGGGAAAAAAGCGAAGCGCGGGTAGCAGCTTTGTATCCGTGAAAAGTATACTTAGTGTGTCTCGAGGAGCGTGAGCGCAAACATGAGCGCTACGCCAACAAGAAATGCGCCGAGTGTAATAACTGAATTGCGCGTTCCAGTGCTGCGGTTAAGGTCTGGTATGAGGTCGGCCGCAGCAAGGTAGATAAATGCACCCGCAGTGACTGCTCCAGCATACGCAGCAAAAAGTTCTACTTCACTGCCGACCGACAAAACTATGAGCGCGCCTATGAGCGCGGTAAGGCCAGAGCAGAAGTTCCACAGCAATGCTTTCGAACGACTATAACCTGCGTGGAGGAGCAGCGCATAGTCAGCAATTTCCTGAGGAATTTCGTGAAGAAAAACTGCAACTGTGGTTGCAAGCCCGAGGGCAGGGGAGATCAGATAACTCGCAGCAATAACAGCGCCATCGACGATGTTATGTATCCCATCTGCGACGAGTACCAGGGGAGCTATGTGTGCGTGTGAGCCATCTTTCTCGTAGTGCTCGTGCCCTATGTGTTCTTCTTCACGACCGTGATGCGCGTGGTGCCAGCGCAATATTTTTTCTAACAAGAAAAAGAGAAACACGCCGCCCATGCTAGCGAGTCCAAAGTGTGATGCGTTACCGATAGTCTCGAGTGATTCTGGAATGAGGTGAATAAACGCATCTCCAAGGAGTGCGCCTGCGGCAAGTGCGACGAGCGCATACAACGATGTGCGCAAGAGGTTGTCGTGAAGCGAGAACGCTGCAACTCCAACAAGGGAGACAAAAGAAACCGCAGTTACTGACAAGAGTGTAAGTGTGACAGGGTCCATGAGTGGCATGCTAGCATAGCAAAAGGTGAGATACGCGGCACTCTTTCTGGTGCTTGCATATGCTGGTGCGTCGCTGCCACTTCTTATACTGTTTTCCTACGCACCAGCCCCCACAGGACTCCTTATAAATAGTGAAGTACTAGCTGTCGAGATTATACGTGCTGCCGTCGGCGGTATCGCCCTCGCCGTGGTTATTCCTACGGCCACCTACCTAGGTATTTTGTGGGGCACAGAGACCGCAGACGGTACCGGCGGACACAGACATATGCATTAAATTCCCACATGGTACACTGACTCTGTTAATTACTATTTGTAAAAAAAGCTATGGATCAGATGAATGAATCATTATGGACATCAAAGCGCATTCAGCGTCTTACGGCACTTTTTCTTATTGTGGCATCAGTGTTTGTTGCAGTACGTGCAGTTGGTGGCTTCTCGGATTTGTTTGACTCTGGAGCTCCAGCAACAAACGTAATAACTGTTGATGGAATCGGAAAGGCAACTGCAGTTCCAAATATCGCGACGCTTTCATTTACAACGATGGGCGAAGGAAAGACCGCTTCTCAGGCGCAAGACGAGGCAACAAAGAAAAATAATGTTGCACTCGCATTAATAAAAGAGAAGGGAGTCGAGGATGCTGATGTAAAAACCACATCGTATAGCCTGAGCCCGAAGTACAGCTATTCGCAGCCATGCTACAACGGTCCGTGTGTGTATGATGAACAGCGCATTGTCGGCTACGTCGTAAATCAGACCACAGAGGTACGAGTGCGCGACCTAGGAATGGTGGGGGACCTTCTTGCGTTACTTGGTGATGCAGGTGTCTCACAGCTCTACGGTCCTAACTTTACTGTCGAGGACGAGGACGCAGTCCGCGCTGAGGCACGGAAGGAAGCCATAGATGAAGCGCGCGCGAAGGCTAAGGTACTCGCACGCGACCTCGGTGTTCGTCTTGTGCGTGTCGTATCGTTCAGTGAGTCAGGTGGCGGATACCCAGGACCATTCTATCGCTCTGATATGGCTCTGGGGGGAGCGTTGGAGTCTAAGGTCTCCCCAAATATAGTGCCTGGAGAAAATGAGATCGTGAGCCAGGTGTACATTACCTACGAGATTCGCTAGTCAATTGACACCAGGTGTACCTTCGGGTACTATAAAAAGAGCCCCCGCAGGGCTTTTTTTATAGGAACAAAATATATCCTATGAACACATTCATTCAATATCTTCGCGACGTTAGAAACGAGTTGACGCACGTTTCGTGGCCAACCACAGTGCAGGCAGTCGGGTACACGGTGCTCGTGATTCTTATTGTAGCTCTCGTTGGTGTCATTCTTGGTGCCGCAGACGCGCTCTTTACTTTTGGACTCGAATTCATTATCTAGCATATGACAAAACAAGATTCATCTGGTCGCGCCTGGTACGCGGTACACACCTATTCTGGCTATGAGAATGCAGTGCTGCGTAACCTTAAGCAGCGTATTGAGTCGCTGGGCATGCAAAACAAGATTTTTAATGCACTGGTACCAACGGAAAAAAAGATAAAAGTCGTGGGCGGCAAGCGTCATACAGTCGAAGAGAAGATTTATCCTGGGTACATTATGGTGGACATGATCGTGGACGACGAGTCGTGGTTTGTGGTGCGCAACACGCCACGCGTCACTGGCTTCGTTGGCTCAGGGGTCACTCCAGTACCACTTTCGCAAGAAGAGATCGATACGCTCTTTAAGCGTATGGTTACCGACACTGCTAAGCACAAGATCGACTTCTCAGTCGGCGAGCCTGTGATCGTTACCGACGGACCATTTAAGGACCTCGAGGGTAAGGTGGGTGAGATAGATGAGGAGAAAGGGAAGATCAAGGTACTTGTTTCTATGTTCGGTCGCGAGACCCCAGTCGAGCTAGACTTTTTGCAAATTCGTAAAATATAAGTAGAATACAAACACTAT
>CAYTKJ010000024.1:0-8023 GCA_964438675.1 uncultured Candidatus Saccharibacteria bacterium | reverse complement strand
GCAAGAAAGCGTTGTATGAATCCGCGTCCCTGCATAGTCATCTTGTGCATATTGCGCATCTCAGTCCTGGGGGTGACGTAGCGTATAGTCGATGCGAGCGCGACGCTGTGCCCTGCATGGGTAAGAATGGCGTACACCATGTCAGAGACCGTCGACTTGCCTTTGGTTCCTGTGACTCCAACAACCACGAGTCGTCGTGCGGGAAATAGTGTGCAGAGCGCAGAGATCCACTGGAGAAAAAAATGATATGGCGGCCGCACAATTTTTAATAGCTGTTCAAGCATGTTAGACACCTCGCGATGCAATTTTAATTGCTTCACGGATTTTCTCTTCAGTTGCAGAGAGCGCGTGGGGGAGTGCGCGTACGGCGTCGCGCGCCTCTCTGAGTGAGTATCCGAGGCCGACGAGCGCATCGACTACGTCACCGTCTGACCCCTCACGTATGGGCGCACCTTCTACCGCTCCGACTTTTTCTTTCAGCTCGAGCACTATTTTTTCTGCAGTCTTTTTTCCAATACCAAATGCCCCAGAGAGCGCCTTGGCGTCATTGCGAGCTATCGCTTCTTGTAACGAGCGTCGGTCGACTGCGTTCAGTATCGTAAGTGCGGATTTTGGTCCGATGCCTGAAACGGAGAGGAGGAGCTCAAACCACAACAAGTCTTCCTTCTCTAAAAAGCCGTAGAGGTCGTCGGCTGTCTCGCGAACCGCCTCATGCGTGTACAGCAGCACCTCCTGTCCCGCAAGTACAGAGGTAAGTGTCTCAGCAGTCACCGACACACGGTAGCCGACTCCCTGTACCTCGACGAGGAGGTCTGCGCGGAGTGTGTCGAGTATGGTGCCACGAAGCGCGCCAATCATAGTTGCATTGTAGCTGTTTTTCAGGTACTGTACGAGCCATGGCAATCATTAAGTCCGCAAAGAAGGCAATACGTTCGTCGCAACGCAAATTCGTGCGGAACCTTCGTCGTCGCAGAGCGATTCACGACACAGTAAAAGTCGCGCGCAAAACGGCTGGTGCGGACCGTAAGGCACAGGACGCCGCACTAAAAGACGCGTATCAGGCAATAGACAAGGCGCTCAAGCGTGGCATCATAAAAAAGAACACGGCAGCACGTAAGAAGTCGCGCTTAGTGAAGTTTCTTAAGAAGGCAAAGTAAGATGTCGGCACGGCCGGAACGCGAGCGGTGGGCAGGTTACGCCCTAGAGACTTTTTTGGAGCGCAATGCTGCTCGGAAAGCAGGAAATGCCAAGGAGGCAAGAGAGTTGGCTAGGCTCCATAGGATTGCTACGGAGGCCTTGAAAGAGTTTCCGCTCACGTCTGGGTCTGGAGTATTAAAGCCAACCACTTGGGATATGATAAAACTTTTGGGTCCTCACTGGGCCTCAGGGTTCGTACACTGACCTTTTTACCAAACCCAACCACATGCACATTGCTGACCATCCTCCAGCGGAATCATATTTGTTGATGCTGACTATGGACTCATACGGGCACAACAACACGAGTTACCCTATCTAGTAGGGTATTTTTTTATACAGATACGCGTGCTATATTCCTCATATTGCCCCCGTCGTTCAATGGATAGGACGGGTCCTTGCGGTGGATCTGATGTGGGTTCGATTCCTGCCGGGGGCACCAAAAAACAACCAGTGCAAACTGGTTTTATTTTTTGGTCCAGGAATCGAAGGGCGTAGCCCAGGCCCGGAGGGGATTCCTGCCGGGGGCACTTAGATACAATTGCCAGCAGACGCTGGCATTTTTTATGTATGTCCCGGGACAGGAATCGAACGTCGCCCAGACCAACCAAAGTGGGCCCAAGATTGTCTATTGACTTAAATATCTTAATACTATATAATACAGTTGATTATCCTTAAGGTTTCTATAAAAATATTATGTCGTCTGAAAAAATAGGAGAAGGTATAACCCAAGGAGTTCCGCCTACGGACTACCTTTTTACAGAATATCCCACGAAGTTTGGGCCGGACAGAGTGATGGTTTCAAGAGGCACCGCTGATTCCATGAAAATAAATCCGACAAATGCGGCGGCAATTGGAGATGAAATTAGAAAATCTTGGACACATGGAGGTCTACCCGATAAGCTTTTTTCTACTGTATTCGTGGCCCCAGGTGGCTTCGTCCTAACCCCAATAGCTCTTACCGTTATTGCGGGTGCAAAGTCCCTGTGGCATCTTGGCGAGGGGCTAACGAATGGTAGGTTGCTTGAAATGATCGACCACATTGGTGGGGATATGCATCAACCAGTTCGTTTTATAGTGAACCTGATTGATGGAATCTTGGGGAACCGGGCTCGACGCACTGGCTCTTTTTAATTTACAGACAAAAACACCGCACGTGCGGGGTTTTTGCTAGCCAATACCAATCCAGTCAGCAACGCGTGCGGTGAGTGAGTTTAGACTCTCCACCTCATCGATGTTGTGGTTTTTTAGCGCGGTACGTATGGTGCGGAAGTCGGCATTGCCAATAGGCACAGTCATAACGTCCACCAATCCCTTGCGGAGGGTAAAACGAAGCATCGTCGGAGCGCCGCTTTCGTGGTGATCGTCTATCGCAAAGTTTGCAATGTTTTCGTACGCGAACAACTGCTCGCTTACGTGGATACCCCGCTCGGTAATTTTAAACGTATGGAGCGCGGGGCGTCGTGAACCAAAGAGCGAAACAGTAATGCCAGCAAGCAAAAGGATAATACCAAAAAGAATGTTCCCGACAATAAACGCTGCGGCGGCAGAGCCAACAGACAAAATGCCCGTGCTCCAATACCAGACTGGCGATTTAGAGACAAACTCGAACTCTTGTCCGCTCCACTCAATGTATGCGGTCGGCGCCTGCATGAGGCTATTGTACCGCGATTAGCGCACCCGCTTTGTTGACGACGATTTTATTGTTGATGATGTCTACCGAGTCGTGGGGGATGTGTGCTTTAAAGTACTCGAATGCACCATTTCCGTCTTCCTCGCCGCGACAGGAGTAAATGGAGAGGTACAGTGCTCCGTGTTCGGGGTAGGTGTGTATGGCCGCATGGCTTTCAGCTAACAGCACGAGTGCGGTGTAGCCAGACGGAGTGAAGTGATGGGGCTCGATCCCCAGGATCGTAAAATTATCTTGTTTAAGTGCATCGAGGAGCGTTTTCTCAATATACGCTGCGTCGAGTAATATGGCGTCCGGTACGCCATGAAATACGCTTGAGGTTTCGTTACCCGTGGCCGGAGATTGATAGTGTTGCACGTCTATGTAGCATGATTAGTTTTTTGACAATGGTGCCGTATTAATTACGACACGCAAAATGTAGCACCCCGCTCATCGTTTGGACAGAGTTTATGCGGTGCTTGTGTATAACGTGCGTAACTTAGTACTTATCAGGAAGCTCCACTATTGAAATTATCTCGTCAACAGGAGGAAGGCGGCCTTCTTCCACAGCAAGAATAACCGCCTTATCTCCATAAGAACACAAGCATCTCGAGCAACCTTGTTACTGGCCTTGGCACACTAAAATAGTTTAATAATCTTCTTCTCGCCTAAGTCCCGCCTTGCGGTAGTATGTTTCCATATATGAAACTGCTTCGTTTCCGTCCGTACCTGGAGTTTTCAAGTCTTCGTTGGCCTTACGCAGGCGATGCTCGTGCTGCAGTCCCCTACCTAGAAAAAAAGCTGCGATTAAACCAGCGGCACCGGTTGCTCCTTTCACCACATAATCAAGCTTACTGCCGATCTCATATAGAGCACTGGGCCACTGTTCGTACGCAGCTTGGTCAAGAATAATTCCAACCAGACCGAGTATTGTACTAAGTCCCACAGTCGACACATACGTATCTCTCATCTCGCTGCCTATCTCATTCACCACATCCTCGATGCGCCTAACTTCATCTCGTGTAAGAGCTTGCTCTTTTTTCATATGTTAGTATGATAGCATGTATTTAATATAAAGTCAATATCATCGTTCCAGCCTCTCATCCTGTCATCGCACAGAGAAAAAAGTAATTGATCATATGGCACTGACTTCTTCCCACCTTTCGGATTCGGAAGTTTCTTTCTGCGGAGGCGGTGAGATTCGAACTCACGGTCCAGTTGCCCGGACGGCTGATTTCAAGTCAGCTGCGTTAGACCACTCTGCCACACCTCCGTGATCGATACTAGCGTGTTTTTCTCAATACAGCAAAGCAGATATACTGCCTGTATGGCGCGACTCATGGGCATAGACTACGGTGCAAGGCGTATTGGTGTCGCACTTACCGATACGGATGGACGAGTTGCGTTCCCTAAAGCAGTCATACCTAACGACAGGTTTTTGCTCGGCGCGCTTAAAGCACTCGTCACTGGGCACGAGGTGTCAGAGGTTATTATTGGTGAATCGAAAGATAATAGGGGAGTTGAAAATCCTGTCGCCCACTCGGCGCGCGTGCTCGGTCAGGAGCTCGAGACGGATCTCGGTGTTACCATACATTATGAGCCTGAGTTTTGGACCTCACAGGAAGTTCGTGCTCACACTGGGGAACGGGCCGTTGATGCAGAAGCCGCAACAATCATTCTTAATAGTTTTTTAACTAAGCGTCATGGCAGTCACGATTGATCAAGTACATGCGCTCGAAATCAAGATCGGTACGATCGAGCATGCAGAGCGCGTGCCTGACTCAGACAAGCTACTTCGTCTCGAAGTCCAAGTCGGCGAGGACTCTTTACGCCAGATACTTTCAGGCATAGCGCAGTTTGTTGCACCCGAAGACCTCATTGGTCGACAATTTCCATTTATCACAAATCTTGAACCACGTACCATACGCGGCCTGGTATCAAACGGAATGCTTCTTGCGGTGGGAGACAGCGATGGCTTTGCGCTTTTGACACCAACCCGACAAGTGCTCCCTGGCGCGCAGGTACGTTAACTGCCACATGACACTACTCGGCACAACACAAACATGGTTCATACGACTCTGGCTCTGGTTTAAAGAGCGAGTACAAAATAGAAGAGCAGAGCCGTGGCTGTGGGCCCTTTCATTTTTTGAGGGATTTTTACCTTTGATTCCCGTTGATCCATTCTTAGCAGCGATGGTGGTCGCCGATCGTGCGCGTTGGCTTTGGTTAGCAACTATTGCAACTATTGCATCTACGTTGGGCGCGCTCGCGGGATACGGTATTGGCTTTTTTGCCTTTGATCTTCTGGGTGCATGGTTTGCCCACGTGTCCGACCGGTCTGCTTTTTTAGAAAAAATGACCGTACTCTTTACAGACAACGCAGAAGCTATCGTGTTTGCTGCGGCACTTACCCCAGTACCCAATGCACCGATAGTGATAGCCGCTGGCTTTTTGAGTAGCAACATTCTTTGGTTTGTAGTGGCGTGGGCGCGCGGACGCATCATCCGATTCTTCGGAGTTGCGTACGTTGCGTATGCGTTTGGGCTCTCCACACTTTCGCGCGTGGAGCGCGCGCTCACCATTGCAACAATCGTGATCGTCTTGATTGTGGTCTCTGCACTCGCATATACCGCATCTGGCGCACTCGGGCTTTAGTTTTCAGCGTATAATCTTAGTATGTTTTCATCGCTCGTCACTCGAGTCGCACTCTCGGTGCCTGCACCACTTGCGCTCCCTGCAGCTGGTATTGATATTTCTGCTGGCTCAGTAAAGTGCCTGCAGTTTAGACGCGAGCACGGACATCTTGCCGTGGGTGGATACACACAGGTCCCGTTCGATGACGGAGTGTTTGTAGATGGCGACATAGAGAAAGAGGATGTGGTTATAGAAGTCCTGCGCTCACTGCGTCTTAAACAGCGCGTGCGATATGCTGTGGCATCTTTGTCGGAACGCAAGTCATATTTGTATCAAACCATTGCACACCCAGACCAGAAACAGCTTAAAGAAGTGGTCGAGTTTGACCTTGAGGCGCACGTACCATTGCCGCCATCAGAAATGTATTTTGATTACCAGGTGGTGCGGACAACACCAGAAGGGACCATACTTGCCGTTACTGCATTTGCGCGACGAGTTATCGAGACCTATGAGCGTGTCTTTCGTGCGGCGGGGATAGTGCTCCGTGGACTTGAGATAGAGTCGCATGCCCTTGCGCGCGCTGCACTCTCAGAGAATGATCGGAATCGTGTAGTCATGGTAGTCGATATGGGAAAGCGCTCGACTCGGATCGCCATTGGAGATCATGGCGTAGTGTCGTACACAGCGACAGTCGATTTTGGTGGCGACATGCTGACGCAGGCACTCATGAAGCGGTTTACTCTTGATGTAGAGAAAGCAGAAGAGATGAAGAATGCGCGTGGGTTTCTCCTCGGCGCAGACAACAAAGACGTTGTCGAGGCTGTAGCTAGCTCGATTTCAGTGTTGCGCGACGAGTTAGTGCGACACATCACATTCTGGAACAGTTCGACCGGGACCGAGGTACCACGAGACAGTGTGGCGAGGGTCATAATTGCTGGTGGGAATGCAAACATGACCGGACTTGCTGAGCACCTTTCTGGCGCACTCCTTTTGCCAGTTGTGGTTGCAGACGTATGGCAGAACATTTTTTCTTTAGACCACTCCATTCCGCACATGCCGATGCATGAGTCGCTCGAGTTTGCGCCAGCAATCGGACTGGCAAAAAAGTACGCACTGAACACACCATGGTAAATCTGCTCTCACCAAAACAGCGCCGCGCACTCTCTCTCTTGTATGTAGTGCGTCTCGCTACGGCTGCGCTGATGACACTCGGTGGCGTCGGTGCACTGATTGCCACACTCCTTTTGCCTTCTTACTTTACTATTCATGCTGAGGCAGATCAGGCTGAAGAGTATGTGGCAGCTACCGCAAAACTTGTGGATGAGCGCGCAAAAGGGGAGTCGCAGGCGGTATTGCAGCGATTCCACGAGTCGGTACATGAGCTTACACGCGCAAGTCGGGCGCCGTCCTACGCACGCATCCTCGAACTCACGACACAGGACCGTCCTTTGGGTGTTGGTATTTCGTCGGTAGAGGTGTCGTATGATAGCGCGGGCAATGCAGTCATAGTGTTGACGGGAGTCGCACGGACCCGTGCTGAACTTATTGCGTTTTCAAACACACTCAAAAAAGTGCCAGAGTTGTCGAACGTGGTTGTGCCGGTATCAGCGCTCGTTGCAGATATCAATGCATCTTTCACCATGACTATGACGTGGACACGTCCCACAAGCTTATGATGCGCTACGTGACACCACTCTTTGGCCTTGCCTTCGTTCTTCTCTCATACGGCAGTGTTTACTTTTTGTACGTTGATATACAAGAAAACGCTGCGCTTATTGAAACATCACGAGATCAGGTTGCAACGATCACGGTGCGAGACACGTTTGCAAAAGCCGCAGCTCAATTTTTAGCGGAGACCACAGCCGAGCGGAACGCAATTCAATTTTTTCTTGTTCCTGCTGACGGGACTGCACAGGCGATTGAGCTCGTCGAGACGGCGGGAAAACTTGCTGGCGTACGAGCAACGGTGGGAGCAGCTTCTGTCGGTCCACTGGGTGTACATCATGAGCAACTTGATATTTCAGTGTCCGCAGAGGGAACATTTGCTGGACTTGCGCGGTTTGCAACAGTGCTCGAGTCGCTCCCGCGGGGGTCGGTGCTGCACCGGGTGTCGGTGTCTGAGACCGAGAAGGGGTGGTTCGGAACGTACGCGCTCACTTTCATAAAGCAAAAATGAACATAGACATATCAGCCCTCAGTACGTTTTTTAAAAATCTTGCGCGGCCGTACCCTGCACGTGATTGGTTTATTATTTGTGCATGCGCAGCACTCGTGTGTGCTGCTGGGCTGGTGCTCACTGCGCGACTTTTCCTTGGCGTGCAAACGGGCTCAATAATCGGTGCTCCGGTAGAGGTGCCACGTGCACCGCTCCCCGTTTCAAGAGACGCTATGAAAATTGTACTCGAGTCATACCAGACGCGCGCAGCTAACTTCGCTAAGAAATCATTTGCACCTGTCGACCTTGCTGATCCGCGTCCTCGGGCTGTGCGTAGATAGTTGTGGCCCCAGCTGGAATCGAACCAACAT
>CAYTKJ010000023.1:0-8588 GCA_964438675.1 uncultured Candidatus Saccharibacteria bacterium | reverse complement strand
TTGCTCGGCATCGGAGAGCCAGAAGATTTGTTCGAAGGAGTAGAAAACGGGATAGACATGTTCGATTGCGTTCTCCCTACTCGCCTTGGTCGTACCGGCACTTTGTTTACTAAAGAGGGAAAGATAGATATACGAAAGGCCGAGTATGCACGGGACAAAATTCCATTTTCAGACATTCCTGAGTTTAAGGACTTTACGCGTGGCTACCTAAACCACCTCTTCCGTGCTGGCGAGATGCTCGGCCCCATCCTCGCCTCCATGCACAACATCCACTTTGTAGCCTCTCTAATTAATGATATCCGCACCTCAGTCTTAGGTGGCTCACTAGACAAATTTCGCTCAAAATTCCTTCAGCGATATACTGCCTAAGTGAGTAAGTTTAAGCTTAAAACCGACTACACACCGGCGGGCGATCAGCCTAAGGCTATAGAAGCACTTGTAAAAGGTCTTAAGGTTGGGGAGACGCACCAGACGCTTTTGGGCGTTACGGGCTCTGGCAAGACTTTTACGGCAGCTAATGTGATAGCTCAAACACAACGCCCTACACTCGTCAT
This sequence comes from uncultured Candidatus Saccharibacteria bacterium, assembly GCA_964438675.1. Lineage (GTDB taxonomy): Bacteria > Patescibacteriota > Minisyncoccia > Phycocordibacterales > Phycocordibacteraceae > Phycocordibacter. Next base: position 8,034 of record CAYTKJ010000023.1, on the reverse strand, counting down.
AGCGCATAACAAGACGCTGGCCGCACAGCTTACTCAGGAGTATCGCGAGTTTTTTCCGGACAATGCCGTGCACTACTTTGTCTCATACTACGACTACTACCAGCCGGAGGCCTACATGCCGGTCACTGACACGTATATAGAGAAAGAGGCGATGATTAACCAGGAGATAGACCGCCTGCGTCACGCCTCGACTCAGGCACTCTTAACGCGTCAGGATGTGATTATTGTCGCGTCGGTGTCGTGCATTTATGGACTCGGCTCGCCTGACGAATATAAGAAAGTGCACAGACATATCGCTGTAGGAGACAAGTTTGAGAGAGCAGAGTTTGTGCGCTTTATGATCACGCTCCAGTTTGAGCGCACCACTCTAGACCTCACGCCAGGTAAGTTCCGCGCGGTCGGTAACGTCGTAGAAATCATGCCGGTTAACGAGCAGATAATTTACCGTCTTGAGCCGTCAGGGGGCACTCTAGGGAAAATAACGAGACTGAACTCGGTGAGTCGCGCAGCTATAGACGAGCCTAAAGAATTTTTCTTGTTTCCAGCCAAGCACTACGTCACAGCCCCCGAGGAGCGCGAACGTGCAGCAGCAGACATTAAGGCAGAGCTCGATGCGCAGGTTGCGAAGTTTGAGAAAGAAAAAAAGATCCTCGAGGCCGACCGCATTAAACGCCGTACCAAGTACGACTTAGCGCTCATCCGCGAGATCGGCTACTGTAACGGTATCGAGAACTACTCGCGACATTTTGATGGCCGCACTGCAGGCGAGCCGCCATACACACTGCTGTCATATTTCCCCAAAGGATTTTTAACTATTATCGACGAATCGCACGTGACAGTGCCACAGCTCGGCGGTATGTATGCAGGTGACCAATCGCGCAAGAAAACGCTTATTGAACACGGGTTTCGTCTCCCATCTGCGGCTGACAATAGACCACTGACATTTCAGGAGTTTGAGAAGAGTGTAGGGCAGGTTATTTACACCTCAGCAACTCCAGGTAAGTACGAGCTCGAGAAGTCAAGAAAACCTATAGAGCAAGTCATCCGCCCCACAGGACTCATAGACCCAGAAATAATTGTTCGACCCGTAACTGGTCAGTATGTTCGAGGTCGGACCTCGAACACAAACGAGGGGCAGGTGAAAGACTTTATTCAGGAAACCGAGGAGGTGGTAAGGGGAGGTGGTAGGGTACTCGTAACCACGCTGACTAAGAAGATGGCAGAGGACCTGTCAGAGTTCTTAAAGAGCAAGAAGGTGAAGGCAGAGTACGTGCACTCAGACATAAAGACCATTGACCGTATCACCATTCTCACCCGCTTTCGCAAGGGAGAGTTTGATTGCTTAGTGGGCGTGAACTTACTGCGCGAAGGACTCGACCTCCCAGAGGTAGAGTTAGTTGGGATACTGGACGCAGACAAAGAGGGATTCCTGCGTTCCGAGACCGCGCTTATCCAGACTATGGGACGCGCCGCGCGTAACGTAAAGGGACGTGTGATCCTCTACGCTGACAATATGACAGGGTCTCTCGACAGGGCGATTAAGGAGACGAACCGCAGGCGCGCGGTGCAAGTCGCATATAACACTGCACACGGTATAACGCCACAAACAATCAAAAAGAATATTAACGACATTACAGAAACGATTATGGCAGAACGTGCCGCGACCGTCGACATGCTCCTCACCATGGACCTTGCAAACGGATCAGACCCAAAACAGCTCAAGATAGTTATAGAGCGCAAACGAGAGCAAATGGAACGCGCGGTGGAGCTTCTCGACTTTGAAACAGCGGCACTCATACGCGACGAGGTTTATAAGTTAGAAGAAAAGCTACCGGCACCTATTAAGAGAAAGGGGAAACCAAACCCGAAGCGTGTGTATTTAGACGAGGACTAGTGGTAGTATGTGGGTATCCCGCTCGGCGGGAGAAATTGCTATGGTAAAGAAACACACGCACGAGACCGACGTCGGCACCGACAAGATATCGGTGAAGGGGGCGAAGACGCACAACCTCAAGAATATCGATATTGAAATGCCACGCAACAAGATGGTGGTTTTTACTGGCCTCTCAGGGTCTGGTAAATCATCACTCGCTTTCGACACTATCTTTGCTGAGGGACAACGCCGTTATGTCGAGTCGCTCTCTGCGTACGCGCGGCAGTTCCTGAACCAGATGCAAAAGCCTGATGTGGAAGAGATAACTGGCCTTTCACCCGCAATTTCTATAGACCAGAAGTCACGCTCTAACAATCCGCGCTCGACCGTCGCCACGATTACAGAAATCTACGACTACATGCGTATTCTGTACGCACGTGTCGGTCAGCCATACTGCGTCCACCACGACGTACCTATTGAGAAGTTGTCTAAGGAAGAGATTCTTAAAATCATTATGCGCACGGTCGAGTCCGAAGATTTAACCAAAAGCGCAAAGAAGGTTATGGGAGTACAGATATCGGATGCAAAGATCCGCATCCAGGCACCCATGGTTGTGGGCAGAAAAGGCGAGTACTACCAAATGCTGTACGACCTCCTAGGTAAAGGTTTTGAAAAAGTGATTGTGGACGGAAAGGAACACTCGCTTCGTGAACGTATTGAACTAACTAAGACCAAAGTTCACGACATAGACGTGGTGGTGGACGAAATTTTTGTTACTGAGTTTGAAAAGAGTAAGCAAGATGCGCGCGAACGCCTCTCAGAAGCTATAGAGCTTGCGCTCGGTCTCTCAAATGGTTTGGTGCGCATTGTGCCACCGAGTGGCGAGGTGCGTATGCTGTCAGCAAAGTTTATCTGCCCAGAGGATGGCTCGTCGTTCCCCGAGGTAGAGCCGAGACTCTTTTCCTTTAACTCACCCTACGGCGCGTGCCCTGAGTGTAACGGACTTGGTACCGTAGGGTTTTTCAATATGGACGAGTGTCCTAAGTGTTTGGGTAAGCGCCTCCGTCCCGAGGCCCTGCGTGTTTTCCTTGGTGGGAAGCCAGGGGTGGGGAAAAACATTGTCGATCTCACACGACTGTCTATAGTCGATGCTAAGGAGTTTCTAGATGGTATAAAGTTTAGCAAAAAGGAAGAAGATATTTCCGTTTCAGTAATTAAAGAGATTCACGCACGTCTCCAGTTTATGATCGACGTGGGTATTGGATACTTAACCCTCGACCGTACGGCTAACACGCTTTCGGGCGGTGAGGCACAGCGTATACGCTTGGCCTCTCAACTTGGCTCTGGCCTTGTAGGAGCCCTCTACGTCCTCGACGAGCCCACCATAGGCCTCCACCAGAAGGACAACGACCAGCTTATTAAAACCCTTCTTAGGCTCCGAGACACGGGGAACACGATTATCGTAGTTGAGCACGACGAGGACACTATTTTTGCCTCTGACTACATCGTGGACATTGGGCCTGGGGCAGGCGTGCATGGCGGCGAAATCGTGGTTTCTGGCTGGCTCGACAAGCTACTCACCGCAAAGAAGAACGACTCGGACTCACTTACACTCGCGTACCTGCGCGGAGAAAAGAAAGTTGAAATACCAAAGGAGCGACGTGAGGAGCAAAAGGGTGCGCTCAAGGTGCGACAGGGGAATATTTTTAATATTAAGAACATGGATGTTGACGTGCCACTCGGGCGACTAAACGTTATTACGGGTGTGTCGGGTTCGGGCAAGTCATCGTTTATGTACGAGCTCTTGCATAAAAACCTACGCGCACGTCTTGAGTACAAGTACCGAACACCAAAGACGTATAACTGTGCATCGTTTGCGGGTGCAGAGTATTTGTCGCGCGTGGTACTTATCGACCAGTCGCCCATAGGGCGCACACCTCGCTCTAACCCCGCGACGTACACAGGTGCGTTTACCCACATCCGCGACATGTTTGCAGCCACTGCGGAGGCGCGTGCGCGCGGGTGGAAGTCGAGTCGCTTTTCGTTCAATGTAAAAGGTGGTCGTTGCGAAGCGTGTCAGGGTAACGGGACCATAGCAGTCGAGATGCACTTTTTACCGACGGTGTACGTCACGTGTGATGTCTGTAACGGTAAGCGGTTTATGAAGGAGACGTTAGAGATAAAGTACAAAGGTAAAACTATAGACGAGGTCCTCCACATGACGATCGAGGAAGGTATGACATTTTTTGCTGATATACCAGCGATTTCTGATCGATTGGAAACGTTGAACGAAGTGGGGCTCGGGTACCTCGAGCTTGGGCAGAGCGCGACTACGCTTTCCGGCGGGGAAGCGCAGCGCGTAAAAATATCGTCAGAGCTGTACCGTCGGCATACGCAAAAAACAATTTATCTTTTAGACGAGCCGACCATAGGACTCCACTACGAGGACGTGAAAAAGCTTATAGAAATTCTACAGACCCTCGTAAACCATGGAAACACTGTAGTTGTTATTGAGCACAATATGGACCTTATAAAGAGCGCCGACTACCTCATAGACATAGGCCCTGAGGGCGGTGTGAAGGGCGGTCATGTGGTCGCCAAGGGGACCCCCGAACAAGTAGCGAACACGAAGGGGAGTCATACCGGCCACTATCTGAAGCGTGTGTTGCGCGGGTAGGGTTAGGTAAGTCCCGTAATTTTTGACAGCACTTCAGGTAGCTTTTCACCAAGTATTGCTTGAGCAAGTTGCTCAGCCCCACTTACCTCTTGCTCAGCTCTCTCAACTTGTGCCTGTAAACGTTCAAGTCGTCCCATGTTGTTTTTTGTTAGTTTTTATAAGACTTCCTATTAGAGCTACTTTTTCTGCATGAACTTGGTTACGAAAGTGGATAACTGACTTGCAAGGCGAACGACTGTTCGCTAGACTAGAAGTATGTCAGACACTACATACAATCGCAAGATCAATGAGTTTTATAGGTCCCACTGGCGCATGCCGTCGTATGCAGAAATTATGGACATCACAGGTCTTAAGTCTAAGGACTCAGTCTTTAAGCTTGTGGGCCGCCTCGAACGCCTCGGATTCTTGAGTAAGGACAGACGTGGGCGACTCTTGCCGCGCTCTGTGATGGGCGAGATTCGTCTCTTAGGTCTTGTCGAGGCAGGTTTTCCTGCAGTTGCTGAGGAGAACGAGCTCGACACCATGTCCATAGACGAGTATTTAATAAAGAATCGCGACGCAACCTATATGCTCAAGGTAAAGGGCGACTCTATGAAGGACGCAGGAATAGTCGAGGGCGACATGGTTATTGTAGAGCGCACACAGACTCCGAAGATGGGACAAATAGTAGTCGCAGACGTAGACGGAGAGTGGACGATGAAGTACTTGCGTAAGAGTAAAAGCGGTGAGCACTACCTCGAAGCTGCAAACGACAAGTACCCTGACATTCACGCCGAAGGCGAGCTAAAGATTGCCGCAGTGGTGCGCGGAGTGGTGCGTAAGTACTAGTATGTTGGGGTTATACCCCAGGGCGATAGTGCACGTTGACGGAGATGCGTTTTTTGCATCGTGTGAAGTGGCACGAGACCCATCACTTAAGGGTAGGTCGGTGGTGGTCGGAGGATTGCGCGGCATAGCTGTCGCACTGACGTACGAGGCGAAGGCGCGTGGAGTGGTACGTGGTATGCCCACATACCAGATTTTAAAACTAGTCCCTGACGTCGTGGTACTTCCAGGCGATTACGACTTGTATGCAGCGTACGCACAGCGTATGTACCGGATAGTAAAGCGTCATTCAGATTGTGTCGAAGAGTATTCGATAGATGAGTGCTTTGCTGATGTTACTGGTACCATAGATCCTGAAGCAGTGGCACGAGAGATAAAGCGCGATCTAGAGCTCGACCTAGGCATTACTTTTTCTGTTGGACTTGCAACTACTAAGGTGTTAGCAAAGGTCGCATCAAAACATAGTAAGCCTGCGGGACTTGTTTTTATACCGGAGGGGAGGGAAGTGCCATTTTTAGAAAACCTTTTGGTCGGCAAGGTGTGGGGCATCGGCCCTGCAACAGTGTCAAAACTTAATCGACAGGGCATTTTAACGGCGCTTCAGTTTAGAAACCTACCAACGTGGAAGTTGAGCGAAGAGTTTGCGAAGCCGCACCGCGCACTCTGGGCAGAGCTCAGAGGCGAACAAGTATACGCAGTCGACCCAGAGTCGCACGCTGACCAAAAGTCAGTGGCGTCGACACGCACCTTCCGTCCACCGACTAAAGACAGGGCGCGTGTCCGTGCCGAGCTTGCTAAAAATGTTGAGCTCGCGTGCGCGCACGCGCGGGAGAAGGGACTTGCCTCACGGCACTTGTACTGCTTTTTAAAATCACAAGAGTTTCAGTATCGACGTTTTGAAATAACGCTGGTGCAGCGGACAAACAGTTCGTCTGAGGTCCTGCGAGCCGTCCTACCGCAGTTTGAGCGTGAGTTTAAAGAGGGGATTGTGTACCGAGCGACGGGCATTACGCTCGCAGATCTTGCACCAAAGAGTGTTGTGCAGCACGACTTGTTCAGCATGCACGAGACAGAAGGAAAGATTGCCCATATCTGGGAGACAATCGACTCTTTACGCGGTGCAGTATTTCTTGCGGCAAGTATGGGCGCACGAAAAAAGACTGAGCACGAACAGTCCTTGGGGCTCCCCTACATGGGAGAGGTTACTTAGGTTTGTACTCTAAGAGTGACCCAGCCTTTATTTCCATAGGATCTGCGCGACGCGCGCTCTTTAGATTCTTGAGCGGTGCAATAGGGTAGTGCCTCTGCTTATTTAGAGAATCATCAACCCAGAAAAGATCATCGTCAGTGACGATCCAGTCGTACCCAAAGCGCTCCATGTTGAGTGGCTCTGAGTATGAACGCAGAGTACGTACCCCAGTCTTTTCTGGGAACCACTCGTGGAAGTAGGAAACTGCGAGCTCTCGTACTGTTTTGTATACAGGGTCGCGGTAGCGGATGGTGGCGTGATTGCTTTTGCTTAGTGCGCCCCAGTAACCGTTAGTTTTATAGAGCGCAACGACATGGTCGTAGTCGTTCTTCTCAGCCCTTAGGTCGAGTAGGAGCGGTGCGTGTCCATGGTACCAGAGTGCAGCAGCAGCAAAGAGTGCTGCTTCTATACAGTGCGTCTCCTTTCTTTTAAATACCGTGAGAGGGGAGTAGTGCGTGTCGCCACGCAACTCAAAGTTAATGGAAAGCGTATCCAGGTAGTCCTGTATTTTGTGCGGACTCGAGAGTTGTGTGAGGAGTCGCGCAAAATCGCTACTTAATGATGATTTGGCCTGTTTCTGGACCATTAAAATTCTTGTAGTTAAACACACCTAACTCAGGGAGTTGTAACTGGTAGGTTCCGTTTTTAAACACCGTGTTTGACTGATTGATAGCACGATAGTAGACCGAGCTCGTTTTTTCTTCCGCCACGATGTGCATGGCACGTCCGGTTTTATTTACAAATCTAATTTCCTCACCGTTTTGAGCTTCGACGACGCGTGGCTCAAAACCCTTCTCCGTCATGAAGACCGTTGTTACGTACACGCCCTTCTCGTATGTGCGCGCTCCCGCACCTGCGGTAGGCGTGGGGGTCGGTACTACGCTCGGCTTCGGAACAGTTGGTTTTACGGCCTCGTTCTTTACTACTTCCTGAGATTCGGCAGGGAAGTTGACAGCTATAGTCGGCACATTGTTAATCGGCCAAAACGTGAAGGCTCCTAACAGTGCTACAAGAGCTAAAATAATGACCCCTGAGATTTGGTATTGATTCATACTGTCAGCATAGTCTACTCCTGTACACTTTCTGGGTTATCTTTTCTTCTTTTTACTTGCCCTTGCCGCATACAGTGCGTGCTTTGCGGCTAGGCGCTTGGCAGTTTTGGGAGGACTCTTTGTTTTCTTGTACGGACTGAAACCATGTGCATTGTGTCCCATATTTTTTTATTAGCGAGTACCTGGCATAGTGCCGTGCACTACTTTCAGTGCTTCAGAGATTGATTGTAGTACGAGGCCGGCATTGCTTGCACCAAAAGAGTACGACTCGATAGCGATCTCACCCTTGTGACCCTTATCTTTATTCTTCGTTGCTTCCTCTATAGCAATCTTGATGTCGTCAGCTGATACCTTCGAC
>CAYTKJ010000022.1:2008-8886 GCA_964438675.1 uncultured Candidatus Saccharibacteria bacterium | reverse complement strand
TCTCATTTGTTATCGGTGTTTTGGCGGTATTTTCTCTGTTTTGGGTAAAAGAAGTGAATGAGATATTTTCTACTGCAGGGCACGAACGGCAGGCCGGCGGGCGACTCTCACCACGCATTCGCGACTACATCGTTTCGCTCTTCATACTTTCTATCGGAGTATTGCCGGTTGCAGTGATTCTCTTTAAGACACTCGAGATTGGTTTTGCAGTGACGACGATTCCACTTTTCTACATGGTCTACACATTGTCGTACTCTGTTTTTTCGTGGCCGGCAGGTCGCCTGATCGATGTGATTGGGAGCGGGCGCGTGATAGTCATGGGGTACTTGATGCTCATTGTCTGCTACACCCTGTTATCGGTAACTTCATCGACAGCACTGCTCGTAGCTGGGCTCATCGTACTAGGCGTCTTCTCGGCATTTACTGATGGCGCACAACGGGCGCACATTTCTAAGCATGTGGGAGAAAATCATCGTGGGTACGCTTTCGGGTACTTGCATGCAGCGATGGGATTTGGCGCGCTCATTGCGGGCATCCTTGGAGGATACTTGTGGGAACATGCGGGAAGTGGCGTGGCACTCTCGGTCGCGGTCTGTGTTACCTGCGCTGGACTCGTTGCTTTTATGTACTCACTGCGTAACCACCACCGCGAAACCAAGCACAGCGTATAATGCGTCTATGAACGGTTACATCACAAACATAGAAGCAGACACATTAGCTAACAATGACTTTCGTCGAGTTTTGTACACGGCACAGAGGATGCAACTCGTTCTTATGAGCCTCCCGCCTGGCACTGATATAGGGGAAGAGACCCACGCCGACGTCGACCAATTTATTCGGTGTGAGGCAGGAGAGGGGACGGCCCTACTTAATGGAGTCGAGCACGTCCTGAAGGATGGCTCCGCAGTTGTTATACCGGCAGGTGTAAAGCACAACATCTGTAACACCTCGAAGACCGAATCTTTGAAGCTCTATACCCTCTACTCTCCGCCAGAGCACAAGGACAAAATAGTAAGGACTACCAAGGCAGATGCCATGGTCGAAGCAGAGCATTTCGACGGGAAAACGTCTGAGTAACGAGATTTCCTGACAGGGGCCGCGTGGTATACTGACGGGACCAGCTGGGCTGGTTTTTCTATGGCAAAAGGCGAAAAAGACACCAAGAAATCCTCGTACGGGGCAGAACAAATTCAGGTCCTAGAGGGCTTGGAGCCAGTTCGGAAGCGCCCAGGTATGTACATCGGGACCACGGGTCCTGACGGCCTCCACCACCTTATTTGGGAAATCTTTGATAACTCGCGCGACGAGGCGATGGCGAATAGGTGTAACGACATTGAAATCGCACTTCTTCCCGGAGGTTTTGTGCGTGTTGTCGATAACGGAAACGGTATCCCTGTTGGTATCCACCCAAAGACAAAAGTATCTGCACTCGAGACAGTCATGACGGTGTTGCATGCGGGAGGCAAGTTCGGTGGTGAGGGGTCAAGCTACAAGGTCTCTGGCGGTCTCCACGGTGTGGGCGCTTCAGTCGTGAACGCACTTTCAGAATCTGCAGAAGTGTTAGTGCACCAAGACGGAGGCGTGCATATCCAGCAGTACGTGCGTGGCGTGCCTAAAGGGAAGGTTAAGAAGATCGACACCACGGACCTCCACGGCACCATAACGGTATTCAAGCCTGACCCACAGATTTTTCCTATCACTGAGTTTGATTACAACAAAATAGTGCAACATGTGCGCCAGCAGGCGTACCTAGTAAAGGGTACGCGCATGTCTATTATCGACGCACGAGCGTTCGAGGGAAAATTAGATCTTGCAGGAGCATTTTACCTGCGTGACCTCGCACTTCCAGTACTTTCTACGACGTACTACTTTGAAGGAGGCCTCAAGTCACTTGTTGCGTACACAAACCGCTTTCAAAAACCGATTCACGACACAATCTTTTATGTCGACAAAGAGGTAGATACCGTGATGGTGGAAGTTGCGCTCCAGTACGTCGATGACATCAGCGCACGTCTTACCGCCTTTGCAAATAATACGTATAACGCTGAGGGAGGCACACACGTTACAGGTTTTAAAACGGCGCTCACTCGCACACTCAACACCTACTCAAAGAAAAACGGAAGCGGTAGAGACGACGACAGCTTTACGGGCGACGATGTGTTAGAGGGGCTCACCGCTATTGTATCTGTAAAGCTTCCTGAAATTCAGTTTGAAGGACAGACTAAAGCGAAGCTCGGATCCGTTGAGGCACAGAGTGCAGTGAACACTGCATTTTCAGAAGCGTTCTCGGCATTCCTTGAGGAGCATCCAGACGAGGCGCGCTCTATCATTGGTAAGGCGACCCTTGCAATGAAAGCGCGCAAGGCCGCAAAAGCCGCTAAGGACTCGATACTTAGAAAAGGAGCACTGGAAGGTATGACGCTCCCAGGTAAACTTGCTGATTGTCAGTCTAAGGATGCGTCAGAGTCTGAAGTATTTATTGTAGAGGGAGATTCTGCAGGTGGTTCGGCAAAAATGGGGCGCGATCGACGTACGCAAGCGATACTCCCGCTCCGAGGAAAAATTTTAAATGTTGAGCGTGCGCGACTCGACAAGATGCTGGTGTCAGAGCAAGTGCGGAACATTGTGATCGCGCTCGGCACCGGTATTGGTGACTTGTTTGATGTGTCGAAGCTTCGCTACCACAAGATTATTATTGCGACCGATGCCGACGTTGACGGTGCGCACATCCGCACACTCCTCCTGACGCTCTTCTTTCGCTACTTTCGTGGGGTGATAGACGGTGGATTTCTTTACATTGCACAACCGCCACTCTACAAGCTGAAGTACGGCAAGGAGGTGCGTTACGCATACGACGATGCGGACAAGGTTCGGATTATGAAGGAACTTGGTGTGACGCCCTCAGACGCAGAAGTCGTTGAGGGGGTAGAGGACGTCGAGGGGTCAGAAGACGAAGCGATACAGGCGAAGGGAAGTAAGAAGCTCCATCAGCAGCGCTACAAGGGCTTGGGAGAAATGAACCCAGAGGAGCTTAAAGAAACCACTATGGATCCTGCGAACCGCATCTTGAAACAGGTAACCGTCGACGATGCTGCAGAGGCCGACCGAGTTTTCGACATCCTTATGGGTACTGACGTGCCCGCGCGCAAGACCTTTATTCAGTCCAACGCAAAGCTCGCCAACCTCGACGTCTAGTAGTGTGTAGTGTCACATAAAAAAATCCCTCGCCTGAGGGATTTTTCACTTGAAGCTCGCACCCGTCAGTTTTTATTTGGTTACTGTGACCGTGTACTTTACGATGTTATTTACTTTGTCCTTCTCGTTTATCGAGCTGGTTGGGTCGACGTTTACGATAAACTCACCGACATTGTCCTGTTCGAACGAGTCAAAGCCGATGGTGTACTCGATACGGTCGCCGGGCCCAAGCACAATCTGCGTAGGCGAGAAATACGTATATGGTGGGTAGGTCGGAAGCACTGCTGAGAAGTTGAACTCTCGGTTCGCAGTCTTTGTCCCGATGTTTTCTATTGCAAAGCGGACGGCGACACGGTTCTGGCGGCTCGGCGTTGACGATGCAATAAATGCGCCGGTCGAATCTATAATGCCGACCTCAATAATGCGTGCGGTGAGGTCAGTGTAGCCGTTTGGATCAGAGGCACGACCTTGTGGTACAACTATCGTTTCGCGCTTTGGTGGTTGTGGCTTAGGAGTTACTGGGGTCGTTGGGGTCGTAGGTGTGGTTGGTGTACTGCCACCCGGAGTAAGTGACGTAGTAGAGAGTTTTGAATTCTCAATGGTCACCACAGTTGAACCAGACACCGTAGATGCACCTGCACCTGCTGGGGTAAAGGTGACAAATACTTCAACGTCAGTAAAACGGAGCTTGGTAGACTCGGGTGTAACTACTACCGAGCTGTTAAACGGTTGGAATGCGTACGGCTGGTTACATGCAATTGCTGCTGTGGTGCCATCGCCATCGATAGTTGAAAAACTAACGCCGTCAGTGCACGAGTAGCGGAGTGCGTACGTGCCGTCGACCTGCTTATTCTGGTGATCAAAGGCAATGGTGAGCGGTAGTCCGTTCTGTACTGTATAAGACGAAAGGGAAAGGGTGATGAGCTCGTCAGCAGGAACGAAAATAGATGTTATAGACACGATAGCGGCCGCAAGCTGCTTAAATGCACCAGGTACTGACTGCGCCACGCGTACTGACCCGTACATACCGATGATGATAATGGCCACGAAGCCGATAATCGCGAGGACACGGGTAGCGCTTCCTGCCATGCCTGTGCCAGTAGAGTTAACATTCATAGTGAACCATGTATAGCACGGTGATATGTCTTTGTCAAGCTTCTTAGTCACGGTGCACCAGAGCCCACAAAACCCCATTTGACAAGTAAAGTCCAGTGTGCTATTGTACTTTATATATGAAAAACGGAAAAGAAGCACCCAAGGCACCCAATCGCGGAGCATGGAAGGCAGCGGCGCTTGCATTGTCTCTTTCCTTTGCTCCACAAGCATTTGGCAAGGATATTAAGAATGTGACAGTATTAGGTGCTTATCCTGTAATCGACAGCGGTACTACAGAGAACTGGACTGCCGCTCAGGAAGAAACTATGCGTCAGTCAATTAAGACGACACTCGAAAAGTGGCAAAGTGCAGACGGCACCTTACACCTTACACCTGCCCAAGTTGCTGAGGTAATGCGTGCAGTTAATCCTGTTATCGGCACTATTGATGATGTGGGGAGAACAGGTAAGTCAGTTACTCAGGAAGGTTCAGCCCTTGTGCGAACGGACATTGCTGACGGCGCTGTTTTTATGAATAACGGAAGCAATAGTCCTGAACAGGTTAACTTGCGACTCATAAAAGAACATAAGCAAGGAGTCCGAGTTACTGTAACTCTTAAGGACGGAACCGTAGTCGAGTTTATTGTCGCCAATAAGTGTGCGAACCCGATTGTTGTTACTCCGCCAAGAAAACCGTTGCCCGTACCCGTTCCTACGCCAGGCAGAGCTGAAGTATGTGTCCCCTCTACTCCCTCTACTGAGTGGCGTATTGAGCCGCGGCACAGTGATGTAGGGATAATTATTAACGGAAGGAAACTACATGATTACAGGGCCGTTTGGACTCAAGATATCGAAAATATTCTTGATAAAAGATATATTGAAACCCTAGGAAATGCTCCAGATCACTTGGTCTATGTCGATAAAGATTGTAACGGTATTCCCGAGGCAATCTATTGCATGTATAAAAAAGACGGTAAATGGCAGGGAGGAGCACTGATCGTAGTCGGAGGTAAGACCTTTAATAGTCTCTCCCTAGAGGAGCAGGCGAGTTGGTTTAACCAGAAATAGGTAAGTAGGCATACATGAGAAACGCGCAGGCACATGCACACGTACTCGAGAGACCATGGACGGCACTGTGGGTGTTTCTGGTAGTGTTTTTCCTTATGAGTACGTTTTTTGTTCTGATCGATTTCTTTCCGGAGCAAAAGTCAGCTGACGCATCGCGCCCAGTAGTTACGGTGACATCGGTAGCGCCAACGACTACTACAGTCGCAGAGCTTGCACGTGCTGCGCCGGTACAGAATATAAACCTGATCGCTGGTCCGACACCTGCCGTGACACAGACAGCTACGGGGCTTAAGCCGACGCGCATTGTAGTTCCAAAGGTTGGAGTCGACGTACCAGTTCTGAATCCAGTGCAGAAGGATTTGCAGTCGCTCGACAACGCGCTTCTTTCTGGCGCAGTGCGTTACCCAGGTACGGCTCATCTTAACGAAGAAGGATCAGTAGTGATTTTCGGTCACCAGTCGTACTTACCAGTTGTACGTAACCCCGCATTTAAGGCATTTAACGACCTACAGGATTTGGTCGAGGGAGATATTATTTCTGTGTATTCGGGTAACACCGAGTTCCGCTACGCAGTCCGTTCAGTCGTGCTTAAGACCACTGATGCTGGGTCCATTGCACTTGAAACCACAGGACAGACGCTTACCCTCGTGACGTGCAACTCGCTTGGCGCTAAGGAGGAGCGCTACATTGTTAAGGCAGTTCTTATTGGCACTTATAACACTAATACATAGTATGCACACCACCACCATTTTTGACACACTGAAGGTTTTTGGTGCCATCCTTGCACTCGCACTGGCGCTCTTCTTCGGCTACTCTGTCGCGGGGTATGTCACAGACTCGTTCAAGGCAGTATCTGCCGAAGGGGGTGGAAGCTGTGGTGGATGTGACGACGATGATTTCTTTGGTGAGCCAGAGAACCCTGTGCATCCTGCTGACGGTGGTGGCGGTGGTGGCGGTAGTCCGACGCCGTACTGTACGCTCTCTATTACGCGCGGTGCACAGGTAGGTAGTACGTATCCGCCACAGTACCAGTACTCGATCGCATGGACGGCACCGTATGCTACTTCGTTTTCGATAAATAATGGCATTGGTCTTGTGGCCCCCGCAAATAGCGGCACCTATACGTTTGTCGCAGCTGTAGTTGCGACTACGTACACTGGTACAGCAGTTACGCCGTACGGCACTGTGTACTGCTCGGGCTCACTACCTCCACCAGAAGAGCCACCGTACTGTGACATCTCTGCGGCACCTGCAACTATTGCGCCGGGCCAGGGCTCAGTTATTACTTGGAATACGACGAAGGGCACATCATTTTCGATCAATAACGGTGTCGGCGCACTTACACCAGTTGGTGGCGGTACGGTGACGGTCTACCCAAGTACGACAACTACCTATATTGGTACCGTTGTTGGGAATGGTGGAACTGCACAATGTCAGACCGTGGTGACGGTGACTCCTCCTCCTGGCGAATGCACACTAGAAATCACCAAGTCTGCAAATGTCGCATCAACGACACCAAAC
>CAYTKJ010000022.1:0-1908 GCA_964438675.1 uncultured Candidatus Saccharibacteria bacterium | reverse complement strand
ACAAGGCACGCATCACCTCATACGAGTACAACAACTTTACGACGTGGGTGTACTCAAACATCGTGCATGTGGCGCTCACGAAGGACTGTCACGTGCAGGTTCCGTACTGCACCATGTCTATTGACCCAACAGCAGTACACTCGGGCGGTGCCGCAACGCTCTCATGGAACTCAACAAATGTAACGAATGCGTCTATCGACCAAGGTGTCGGCTCAGTGGCACTTTCTGGTTCGAAGGTAGTTACTCCAACCACGAACACGACATACACAGGTACCTTTACTGGTCCCGGTGGAACCGTGACGTGTCAGGCATCGATTACGATTACGCAAGCACCAGTACCGCAGTGTACGCTCTCAGTATCGGCATCAAAAATAAAGACAGGACAGTCGGTCATGGTGTCATGGACGTCGCTGAATGTCTCGCAAGGATTTATCAATGCAGTAGGTACCACGACACCAGTCTCAGGTGGCTCTGCTGAGGTTTTCCCACCAGACAATACGACATATACAGGTACATTCAGTGGACCACATGGCTCGGTCACGTGTAGCGCACCGGTAGAGGTAGAGAAAGGCTCGACGGGCTGCCAAGGAAACTGTGGTGGCGGACTCAATCAACCAAACGTGGTGATGCTCCAGAAACCACCAGAAGCACCGCTCGCGTTTGTGACACTAGACCAGATTCCATACACCGGCTTCGAGGCAGGGAAGGCACTCACGCTTCTCTTTTGGCTTGCTGTCGGACTTCTTGCGGCAACGGGTACATACTTTGTGATGGGGCATCGTGTACTGCAGTTCGTTATAGGCACTCAGATGCCGGGCGTGCTTGATACGTACGGAGGATCTGTAGAGTCTCGTTCCACCTTGCGCTCGGTTGCAACGGCATCGCATCCTGTACCAACAGACGCACCAGTATATCCGCCACCATCTGTGCAGGCTGCGGCTACAACTGATATCCGTGCGGCAATAGAGAATCACGCACACGCAGCGAGCGTGCTTATCTCTCCTGAGGCGGTTGAATTGGCAGCTGGACTTGCTACTGATGCCACAGTCGCGCTTGCGCGTTTCGACAGTATGCTTGAAGCTGCAATTCGTACGTATCCACGCGAGGAAGGATGGGTGATGCTCACTTCAGATCGCTTTGAGTCACTGCGTGATGTGCGAGAGCCAAGCACGCAGTCAGTCGAGGAAATTTTGAACGCAGTTATGCCAGCGCCTGCACCTGTACTACTTGCACGCAAAGTGGAAATGCCGATGGCAAATGCAGACGATCAGTCTGTAGTTTTGTCACTCGCACGCGCCATTGTGTCAGGAGCTAGAGACCAGGCATATACTATTGTCCGCACGTTAGAGGTAAATGGTGCGAAACCTGCGACGGTGCTCACCGTCATTGCGGGCGCATTCGATCAGCTCTATCGCGCACGCCGACACGGTCTTACCACGGTACTTTCTGCAGATGCGACAGGTGTCTCAGACGAGACACTTTCACAGCTTGTTGAGACCTTCACTCGAGGAATGGATGCGGATTATGCAAATCCGTTTACCGCGCTCAAGCTCGCTGTTGCGCAAGCTTTTGAGGAGCGCGGTTAAGTAACTTGTGGCGTCTGGTAGTATGGGCGTATGGTCGCTGAGGGTTTGCCCGACGTGAAGCGCGTATTCGAGAACACATGCGGAGCCATAGCTCTTGTCCCACTCATCGTCATGGTAGGTGTGGCGACGGCGTGTGCTGAGGTGTTTGGCACCCTAGGGCTTATGCCCGAGCGCGGTACTCGTCCGTCAAACGAGTAAGCATCTCGCTGAGCGATTTTTCGCCTTCTCCACCTGCACGAGTTTCTACTCCGACAGTGCCAGCGGCTTCTTCTTTCTCTCCTACAACAAAAATGTAGGGGACTTTTTCTGTTTTCGCGTTACG
>CAYTKJ010000021.1:0-9828 GCA_964438675.1 uncultured Candidatus Saccharibacteria bacterium | reverse complement strand
TAGGCATACTCTGTTCCTCCGGTAGGTAGTCCCACGATTGTTACTGGTGGGTCATCTTTCATACGCGTCGCTGCGTGTACGGCAGCCGCGCCAATCACTAAGGGGTGAGAGAGTTCTGGTCGTGTGATCAATGGGCGAGGGATGTCGCCCGTCGGTTTAGCGTTTGCTGCAGCAGCTGATTTTGAGAGCTCAATGGCTACAGTTTCTATCTGATACTGGATGCCTTCGAGTTCTTTGATTGCATGCTCTGATTGCTCGAAGTCTCCAAGCATGAGTGCATACTGTGCACGAGTGGCAAGTTCTGCAAGATGCTCACCAACTGCACGTGCTTTCTGGTACGCAGTATCGCTGAGCCTAAAGTAGCCAAATTTTTCTGGCCCTACGATCCCATTTAAAAGTGTAATGGCTGAATTCTTAACATAGTCGAGAGTGGCGATTCTGTAGAGAGTATTTTCTTGAGCTCTTGGCTTTGTATCTAAGCGTACTGTCCCGAGCGCATCGTGAAAGTCCTTCTTAATAATTGAGATCTTATGATCGAATGCGAGGTTTTGGTCAGCTGCACAAAGATAGCGATGTCCACGAAGCACCGTGCTTCCTCGTTCAAGTGCGGTTCTGCCAGGGCATTGAAAAAACTGTTTGTAAATCTTTGGCGGGTGAAAATTTTTTATTTTAATTGATCCATCAAATGTAAAAAGTGATTCTGGTTTCTCCAATACAGTAAAAGGAGTATTGCTTTCTTGATGATAGATGTGTCGTACGCTTGCCTCATTCCGCTTAACTGCGTGCATCATCTCTTGCGCAGCAGAGTGTTCCTCTGCTGGCACATCCCTCATAAAACGACCTTCCATAGCTGCAGTGTACAGAAATGCACTGGCAAATTAAAGCCCAATCGATGTTAAGAGATTCTGCAATTCCGTTCCGGCAATTTCTCGTTTCGCCCCCGCGCGCAGTTTCTCAAGTCCCACATTCATAATCCGCGTGCGGGTGAGGTCGACGACGGTGTAGCCGAGGGCCTCGCACATGCGTCTTATTTGGTGCTTTTTGCCCTCAGTGAGTGTAATAGAACAGATATGTTCCCCGAGAGTGTGCACGGTACATGGGCGCGTTATGTAGTCACCAATATCGACCCCAGCACTCATTTTTTGTGCGAAGTCAGGACGCATTTTTTCTTGCACCTCGATTAAATATTCTTTCTCGTGCGCAAAGTCCGGATTCAACAGTCGGTCAGTAATACGCCCGTCGTCAGTAAGGAGCATCAGTCCGTGCGAGTCTTTGTCTAGTCTACCGACAGGGAAGAGTCCGGTCTCAGGATCTCGCTCAGGTGTCGTTTCTCCACGTGGCTTGTTATAGGCAAAGTAAGAATACTCACGTTTTTCAAACAGCACTTCGACCGTGTCGCCCTCTTCTACTTGGTCACCTAAGACCGCGATACGGCCGTTAATACGCACCTTGCCCTCAGTGATGTGCGTATCCGCCTCGCGGCGCGTGCAGTACTTATAGTGTGCCAGATACTTGTTTATGCGCATCGGATATACTCCAGTATAGACGAACCACATGAAAGCTGTCATTTTTGCAGCAGGAGAGGGGAAGCGAATGCGGCCCTTAACGTTTGATACACCAAAGCCTTTGCTTAAAGTTTTAGGCAAGTCACTCATTCAGTACACCTTCGAGGCCATGCCAGACTCTGTAGACGAAGTAGTGGTCGTCGTGGGGTACAAGAAGGAACAGATACAGGCGTTTCTTGGCACCGAGTTTTTAGGAAGGCGTGTCACCTACGTTGTGCAAGAGGCAGTGACTGGCACCGCTGACGCACTCATGCTCGCTCGACCTCATTTGGGCGAGGGAGCGTTCCTTTCGTTTTATGCAGACGACATTTATGCAAAAGCTGATGTAGAAAAATTGTTAGCACACCGCTACGGAGTGCTTGTTGCAGAAGTATCCGACCCTCGCGCGTTTGGTGTTGTCGAACTTGCACCTGACGGACGTCTGGTCTCGTTTGAGGAAAAACCAGAGCACCCAAAGTCAAACTTAGTTTCGACCGGAGCGTTCTTGCTCGATGAAAAGATGTTTTCATACTCAGCACCAAAGAACGAAAAAACTGGTGAGCGTTACATTGTCGATATGGTCATGGGCCTCGCACACAACGAGCCGTTCTATGGTGTGCTCACCAACACCTGGATCCCGGTAGGGCACCCAGAAGACCTTAAAAAAGCCGAACAGCAACTTAGTGGGCACGAGAGGACTTGAACCTCCAAGGATTGCTCCATACGCTTCTGAGACGTACGCGTATACCAGTTCCGCCACGTGCCCGTGCGAGTACTATACCTTAGACAGCAGCGACCTGCACTCGTTTTAAATATCTATTATAGCGGCGGATCTTATTGCGGTGCCGACGCAGTTTTACTGTCGGTGTTGAGCTGTGTTTTGGCGTGTAGGGACTGGCCCTCTCTCTAGTAGTACCTCGATGATTGAAACATATCAACATCGTCTATCTGAACACTATCAGGTTTCTACGTTCGAGCGTGTGGCGGTACAATACATCTGTGGACTACCATACGTATTTCAAAGGTAAAAAGGTAACGGTCATGGGGCTCGGGCTTTTAGGGCGCGGTGTTGGAGATGCAAAGTTTCTAGCCGAGCACGGTGCAGACCTTATCGTCACTGATCTTAAAACTGAATCTGAGCTTGCCGAGTCGATGGCACAGCTTAGTGGAGCATCGAATATCATGTTCAGACTCGGTGGTCACGACCTAAAAGACTTTAGAGACCGTGACTTTGTGTTGAAGGCGGCAGGGGTGCCATTCGACTCGCCCTACGTTGCCGAGGCGCGCAAAAACGGCATCCCAATCAAGATGAGCGCCTCGTGGTTTGCTGAGCTTGCTGAAATTAAAACAGTCGGCGTGACTGGTACGCGCGGTAAGACGACGACGACCTACATGCTCTACGACATCATGCGAGCGGGTGGATTAGACGTTCTTCTTGGCGGTAACATTCGTGGTGTTTCGACACTAGCACTGTTAGATAGAGTAACGCCACAGTCGGTCGCGCTTATGGAGCTCGACTCCTGGCAGTGCCAGGGGTGGGGAGAAGAACAGATGAGTCCGAATGTTGCGGTGTTTACAACCTTTATGCGAGATCACATGAATTATTATCACGACGACATGCAAGTGTACTTGTTAGATAAGGCGCAGATTTTTTTGTATCAGAAAGCGGAAGATACGTTGGTGGTTTCTGACCAAGTAGTGCCACAGCTCGACCAGTTTAAACTCAGCGCGCGCACACACGTACGTGTCGCGCGCGCTGGAGCGCTAGAGCTTTCTGTGCTCGGCGCGCATAATCAGCTCAATGCCGCATGTGCCTTAGAGGCGGCACGAGCGCTCGGTATAGACGACGCAGTCTCACTCAAAGCACTTAAAGAGTTTAAGGGAGTTCCTGGGCGCCTTGAACTCATACGAGAGGTAAACGGTGTGAAGTTTTATAACGACACCACGGCGACCACCCCAGACGCGACACTTGCAGCTCTCGAGGCGCTTGGTGTAGAAAAAACAATTTTAATCATGGGAGGTACGAGCAAGGGGCTCGACATGTCAGCGCTCGAAGCACGCCTCGGAGAGCTAAAGAAAGTGGTGCGCATTGAGCAGGGACTTAAGGAGGCAGTGGACGAGGCACGGGCAGTAGCGCACGAAGGCGATGTCATACTTTTCTCTCCAGCATACGCATCGTTCGGTATGTTTAGGAACGAATATGATCGCGGGGATCAGTTTGAAAAAATAGTAGCGTCACTATGAAAGAGACAAAAATCACTCACTTAGGGAAGCAGACATACGAGGCGGTAATTCGTGGAAGTATCGGAACTCGCATGTTTCGAAGTTCATACGCTAGAGTTAATAAAAAGGCAGTCGACATTACGAGAAAGGGAGAGCTATCATGCGCCTTCTTTGTGTCCTCCGTACTTTTAATGTTCGGAATGATAAAAGAGCAACACGCTACAGTTGCTGGCACGGTAAGAGATTTAGAATCATCAGGGTGGAAAAAGGTAAGTCGCCCAGTGGTGGGGGACGTTATAGTATGGGCCCCTCGTACTAAGGGGCCAAAAGCACATGGTCACATTGGTTTTTTTGTCGGTAGCGGGAAGGCAATAAGTAATAATTCAAAATCAGGAGTTCCAACTCAACATACATGGGACTCTAGGTCGGTGGTTGCTGTCTATAGAAGCAAAGAATTACAGTAAGTATGACGCTGTTGTCAAAATTTCTATGAGCAAGATTTACCCGCAGGCGTTTTTTGGATCAAACATTGTTCCGATTGCTGGTGCGCACCTGAGCGTTGCAAGTGCCGCAGTGTTGTATGGGCTCAGTGTCTACACAGTGCTCCCGGTGTGTGTTTCCAAGGACGGT
Organism: uncultured Candidatus Saccharibacteria bacterium; assembly: GCA_964438675.1. GTDB lineage: Bacteria > Patescibacteriota > Minisyncoccia > Phycocordibacterales > Phycocordibacteraceae > Phycocordibacter. The sequence goes on along the minus strand of CAYTKJ010000021.1, from coordinate 5,431 downwards.
CTCATGGCATTTCGTGTCGATGATCACTTTAAACGACTTGTCGACTCAGCACGCATTATCGGTATTGATAGCTTCGAAAAAAACTGGACGAAGGAAGCGTTTCTTGATGCTATTAAAAAAACTGTTGCGGTAAACAATATTACTGAGGATGTTTTTGTGCGCGTCACGGTGCACATTGACGAGCTCGTGCCTGGGACTCGCTCGCGCGGACTTACTACAGTACTAAGCATTTTTATATATGAGGCAAAACCTATTGTTCCGCAGGATGGCGCACGACTTAAGGTAAGTATGTGGCGACGAGTTCCTGACTACGCCATCCCGTCGCGCGCAAAGCTAAATGGTGCATATGTAAATTCAGTTCTTGGAAAGCAGGACGCGCTCGATAGCGGGTACGATGATTGCATTTTCCTGGACGCGACCGGACACGTGTGTGAATTAAGCGCTGCGAATATTTTTATGGTGAGAAATGGCATGCTCATTACTCCAGGTACTGAGAGCGATATTTTAGAAGGTATTAATCGACGCACGGTACTTGAAGTAGCTCAGAAGTTGGGCATTCAGACGGTGGAGCGACCCATAGACCTTACTGAACTCTACATTGCCGACGAAGTGTTTGCTTGCGGTACATCAGCCTTTGTCGCATATGTGAGTGAGATAGATAAGCGAAAGATTAAAGATGGAGCAGTGGGGCCGCTGACTGCAAAATTGAAGGAGAAGCATAGCGAGATTCTTCATGGGGCCGACGTCGCGTATACTCACTATCTGACGCGCATTACATGAACATCTACATGGTCGGGATAGGGGGGATAGGGCTGAGCGCACTCGCGCAGCTCTATGTCTCGCGCGGAGAGACGGTAAGTGGTGAGGATCGCTCCGCTGGCCCTACCACTGAGCTTTTAGAGAGGTGCGGTGTCTCTGTACTGGTAGGTACTGGTGACGTGCCTCCGAACACTGACCTAGTCATTTATTCTGATGCCATACCCGAGGACTATCAGGCACGCGCGGATGCGCGAACAAAGGGCATTCGTCAGATTTCGTACTTCGCTGCGCTCGGCGAGGTGTCTCAAGGAGTGTTTACTATCGCGGTCGCAGGTACACACGGAAAGACAACGACGACGGCCATGCTCGTAAAGATTCTAAAAGATGCAGGCAAGAATCCGACGGCAATAATTGGCTCTATCGTTAAGGATTTTGGCAGTAATTTTGTTAACGGCGACCCGAACTTGTTTGTGGTCGAGGCGTGCGAATATAAAGACCACATCCTAGAGCTGTCACCAAAGATTTTAGTGATTACGAATATCGAGTGGGACCATACTGATTGGTTTAAAACGGAAGCGGATATGCGTGCGACGTTTGATAAGGCAATGGCTGCGGCAGATAAAGTTATCGATGCTTCTCTATATAGGAGTGAGCCCGAATACGAGCTTAGCCTTATTGGTGAGTTTAATAAGGACAACGCCCGCGCAGCCGCGGCGGCTGCGCGGGCAGCTTTTCCTGATATTCCTGAGGACTCTATCCGTGCATCACTCAAGGCATTCCAGGGTACGTGGCGCAGATTTGAGTACAAGGGGAAGACCAAGTCCGGCGTCGATGTGTACGACGACTACGCACATCACCCTTCAGCCATTCGAGTAACCATTGAAGGTGTGCGACAGAAATTCCCTGGTAAAAAAGTTACCATCATCTTTCATCCGCACCTTTTCTCTCGCACCAAAGACCTACTTGACGGCTTTGTTACTGAACTTGCAAAGGCTGACGAAGTGATACTCGCACCTATTTTTCCAGCACGCGAAGTCGACGACGGTACTATGTCATCCGACATACTCGCTGCGGCAATAGCAAAGATAAACCCACACGTCGTATCGCTCCCTAGTTTTGATGCAATCCTCAATGCACTACAAACGACGAACCATGAACTACTTATCACCATGGGTGCTGGCGATATTTATAAAGTAGCGGAAAAAATAACAATATGAGCGGAAAACTATACATAGTTGCGACGCCGATAGGGAACTTAGGAGACATCACGCTCCGTGCACTTGAGACCTTGAAGGCGGTCGATCGTGTGGTCGCAGAAGATACGCGCGTGACGGCGAAACTTCTCGCCCGCTACGAAATCAAAAAGCCGATGGTGTCCTTGCGAGCACGCTCTACGCGCGGCCAGTTCGAGCATGTCGCGCGTATGGTTGAAGAGGGTGAGACGTTAGCCTACGTTACCGACGCTGGTACGCCGGGTATTTCTGACCCGGGGCCCTTACTGGTCTCACTGGTGAGGGAGCTTTGTGGAGAGGCTGCTGTGCTTACTATTCCAGGTGCCTCAGCTCTGACCGCTGCACTTTCAGTCGCGGGAGTACCTACAGATGAGTTTCTATTCATAGGTTTTTTGCCGCACAAGAAGGGTAGGCAAAAAGAGCTCGATCGCCTGGTAAAAGAGGAGCGGCTCGTCGTCTTGTACGAGTCTTCACACCGCATAAAAAAACTTCTTACAGAGCTTAAGGACCGGGCGCCAGAAAAAGGGGTTATTATTGCGCACGAGTTGACTAAATTGCACGAGCACACTGCTACGGGCACCCCCCCGACGCTCCTTGAAAGGATTGGGAAGGATATCCCCGAGCGCGGAGAGTTTGTCGTCATGCTGACCCCCTGATACACTTTGAGTGATGTCTAAAGCCACACTCATTGTCATTCTCGGAATCATAGTCGTTCTTATCCCCATAGACGGACTTCCTGACCGTATTAGCACGGCACTTACCGTACTTGCTGGATTTGGGATTATGGTACTTGGTGTGTTGATGCGTTTTGAACGGCTCTGGCTTATCCGTGCGCAAGAAGGTGGGCATCGTACCGATGCGTATGCAGAAAATGGAGCGCCGACCGTCCTTCACGAATAACGTGCGCACTCTCTTTTTTGGTGGCACGGTAGCATTTCTTGCGTTCGGTGCGCTTACGTACTCACTACCCGCAGAGTGGGTGCTCGATGGCACTCTAGATGCTCCGCCTACGGTAGCGTCAGTCCCAGAAAAGAAAGCGCATCTGAAAACGCCCGAGCCGCTGTACGGCATCTATATGTCACAGTGCGTGGTGGGAACGCCGTCGTTCCGCGACTCTCTCGTTTCGTTTATCGATGAGTCACCACTCAATGCAGTGATAATTGATATTAAAGACTTTACAGGGAAGATCGCTTTTCAGACTGATAACCCGGCACTTGCCCATTCAGTATCTGATGCCTGCGGTGCGAGGGACATGAAAGAGTTTATTGCTACCCTTCACGAAAAGGGTATATATGTTATTGGCCGTATCACCGTGTTTCAAGATCCGTACTACACTAAACTCCATCCGGAGGCGGCGGTCCAGAGTGCTAAAAATCCCGGTACGCCGTGGAAGGACTATAAGGGTTTGTCGTTCATCGATGTGTCACACCGACCGTACTGGGACTACGTGGTTGAGCTTTCACGTGTCGCGCATGAGGAAGTTGGATTTGATGAAATTAACTACGACTACATACGATACCCATCCGATGGTCCTATGTCTGATGCTCAATACATAAATCCTAACAAAGCAGAAGCGGTCGAGCTTTTTTGGGCGTACCTCCATGACAAAGTAAAGCCGACCGGAGTCGTCACGTCTGCAGATCTATTTGGGTATGTGGCGGTGCTTACGGACGACTTAGGTATCGGGCAACAACTTGAACGCGCGCTTCCATACTTCGACTACATCATGCCGATGGTATATCCATCGCACTACAACAAAGGATTTGCTGGGCTTAAAAATCCAAATGATGATCCGTACACGGTGATCTATCGCTCTATGGTTGAGGCAGTTCGTCGCACGACGGCGACGTCGACTGTAGTCAAGACGCTTTCCGGGTTTCCGATAGCGTCAACATCGCCGCAATTGTATACAAAGGAGGGATATGTGTCGGGCAAAATGCGCGCATGGCTTCAAGACTTCGACTATGGCAAGGACTACACCGCTGACGACATCGATGCTCAGATTCGAGGCAACCAAGATGCTGGGCTTACCTCATGGATCTTTTGGGATGCGGGTAACAAGTACGACTCTCTGCGCAAGTACTATGCTCGCGACGTGACTCAGTAAGGGCCAAAAGGGTATACTGAGCATATGGACTGGGGCTCGCGCATTACGTACCTTGCCTCGACCGCGTTTAAAGACCGAGTGGTCCCCTTTGGTATTAAAGACGAAGACCGGCAGAAGCACGTTTGTGTTATTGGTAAGGCTGGGTCTGCACGCGAGTCACTTATCGTGCGCATGGCACTCCAAGACATAGAGCGCGGGTTGGGGATTGTCATACTTGATGCGACTGGAGATTTGGCACCAGTGGTGATGGAGCGTTTGTCAGAGGAGGAACTGAAGCGACTGGTCTATGTAGATGTCTCAGACGCTGAGTATCCATTCTCGTGGAACTCGGCAAAGGAGTTTCGCGCGGCGCCGCGCGGCGCCGCGCTTTTTCCTGACGCGTTCGCATCACTCTATGGCGTCGCACGGAGCGCGTTCACTGATTTTTTTGCTCACTGGATTTTGACAGACGAGTCGCGGACCGTACTGTCACCACAAATGATTCTTTCAGATGATAGAGAAAGAGAGTTGGCATTTCAGAAAGAGAGCGGAGCTGATGCAGAACTTGCAGCTCTGCGCGAGGTACATAGAGAGGAAGAAAAGGTATTTGTTGAAAACGGGCGCTTTCTGCTAAAAGATACTGTAGTCAGGAATGTAGTGGGACAACACATGCATAAGGTGTCATTCGACAAACTTGCCGAGGGGGCGATTTTCATTTTTGACTTTTCACGTATCCGCATGTATCCGACCCGCGTTGCACCAGTGGTGCGTCTTGCTGCGTACGCACTGCGTGCATGGTCTGACGAAAACAGTGCTACGGCACTGTATATGCACGACTGCCTGCGCCATCTTACCGAACACGATATTGAGCAGCTTCTGAACGACCAGCACTACGCACTCACACTTTCTGACACACTGTATCGTGCGGCAGACCGTCCACTCAGAGAAAAAGCGCTGTCGCGTTGCGGGTCGGTGGTGACATTTAGCCCGCACCAGTCAGATGTCGAGCTTGTACAGAAGATGTACTTCCCGTACGTGTCGCCTGAAGAACTACAGGGCCTCGAAGCTGGGGAGGCGTGCGTTCTTTTAACTATAGATGCAGCGCGTGCGAAACCTTTTTTTGCAAACGCACTTGACCTACCAGAGCGCAAGAGCGTCTCGCTCCAGGACATACTGGTAGAGTCGCGCAAAAAACACACAGTGCCACGCACGCAGGCCGACGAACAGTTTAAGCAGCACGTTGCTGCGGAGCAAGATACAAACAAACCCCCATTCAATGATGCGTTTAGAAATATCTTTGCGCGACGCGACCCGGCCGCAGCGCTCGCGATGGGCAGTAAAAAACCTGACGCAC
>CAYTKJ010000020.1:0-10622 GCA_964438675.1 uncultured Candidatus Saccharibacteria bacterium | reverse complement strand
TAGCGTGCGGCTGGCGGCGGCACTCACATAGATTTTCACTTGGAGCTCGCACCCGTCAGTCGCACACTGAGGAGAACATGAAAGTAGAAGAAAACGTTCCGCTCGCATCTCTAACCACATTTAGGGTCGGAGGTCCTGTGCGATACCTTATTACACTAGACACAAAAGAGGACGCGGTGCGCGCAGTAGCGTTTGCGCACGAAAAGGGACTCCCGCTCATACCATTTGGTGGTGGGTCCAACATACTCGCCCCTGATGAGTTGCTAGAGGCAGTTATGGTTCGAGTTGGTATGCGCGATATGGTCTTTGAGGGGAGTCGTGTACGTGTAGGTGCTGGGGCATCGTGGGATGCAGTCGTACAAGAAGCCACAGCACGTACTTTGTGGGGTATAGAAAATTTGTCAGCAATTCCTGGTATGGTCGGTGGTGCGGTGGTGCAAAATATTGGTGCGTACGGTTCAGCACTTTCAGAAACGCTTTGCGCTGTTGATGCATACGACACTCAGGAGGGTCGATGTGTGACGTTCCATGCTCGTGAGTGTGCATTTGGGTATCGTACAAGTATATTTAAGCAGTCGCCTGATCGATACATCATCCTTGAGGTCACCGTAGGGTTACGCGCCGACGGGGTTCCGAATGTGAGCTATGCAGATCTCGCAGTGTATAAAAATATATTCTCAACATCTAAAGATGTGCGCGACAAAGTAATCGAAATTAGAGCAGCAAAGTTTCCCCCACTCGCGTCATGCGGTACTGCAGGCTCTTTTTTTCTTAACCCAGTGCTCACCGCCCACGAAGCGCACGAAGTCCAAGTGCGGTATCCAAACATGCCTGTCTTTGTGCTCCCAGAGGGTGGAATAAAGATTCCACTTGGTTGGTACTTCGAACATGTGCTCGGAATTCGTGGGTATCGCGATGGGAATGTTGAAGCATGGCGAGCGCAAGCGTTGGTACTCACTGCGCACGCTGGTGCAACAGCGACTGAAATAAAAAATTTTGCAAAAAAAATTTGCGAGCGTGCGCACACCGAACTTAAGATCACGCTGATACCAGAAGTGCGCATACTTTAAAATTTTTCGTTTGCTACTTATCCACACGAATCTTCTCTCAGACGTTGTGGTGTGACGTAGATATTCGATAATGAACTTGAGCTTGTACTGTAGCGCACGAGTGATCGATGTCGGCACAACAACATCGAAAACTCAGGTCGAGCGCAGAACACATTACAAGTAATTACCTCCAAAAAAATTTATGGCAAAGAAAAAAGTAGCAAAGAAGAAGGCAAAGAAGTCAACAAAGAAGCGCCGTTAACAGATGTTCCCCGCGGGGAATGTCTCCAAAAGCGCCTCGGTGTCCGAGGCGCTTTTATTTATTGTATGCAGCCTCGTGCCAAAAACAATCGCGTGGTACCATAGCACGGCATGGCCTCATTTTTAGATCGGCTGTTCACTCGTAAGCACCACTACCTTAGGGAGGCAGAGCGTATGGTGCCTGTTGTGGCGGCACTTGAGCCTGAGTTTCAGGCACTGACTGATACGGCGCTTAGGGAAACTGGGGCACAGCTCAAAGCATTATTTGCAGCAGGAAAGTCGCTCGATGAACTTTTGCCGCAGGCGTTCGCAGCCGTACGTGAGGCTGCACGGCGTACCCTTAACGAGCGACACTATGATGTACAGATTATTGGAGGTTACGTGCTTCACAAAGGAGGTATTGCCGAGATGCGTACTGGTGAGGGTAAGACGCTCGTTGCTACACTCCCCGCATTTTTGAATGCGCTAAGCGGAAAAGGTGTACATATAGTTACCGTGAACGACTATCTTGCTCGCCGTGACGCGGCGTGGATGGGTCAAGTGTATGATGCACTCGGACTTACTGTTGGTGTCATTAATCACGACAGTGCGTATCGATACGATCCGGTGCACACTGAGAAAGATACAGAACGTGATGCAGACGGCAGTTTTAAAGTTGTGTACGAGTTTCTTCGACCGACAGAGCGGAAGGATGCGTACAGTACCGACATAACTTACGGTACTAATAACGAATATGGTTTTGATTATCTGAGAGACAATCTTGAGTATGAGGCTCAGAAGGTGCGACAGAGCGAGCATAGCTATGCAATCGTTGACGAGGTTGACTCTATATTAATAGATGAGGCACGCACGCCTCTTATCATCTCTGGCCCAGCTAAGGATCCTGAGGAGCTGTATCTACAATTTGCAGGAGTTGCGTCGAGCCTGAGTTCACCCCACGATTTCACCGTTGATGAAAAGGCACGCGTCGTACTTCTCACTGACCAAGGAATTGAGCGCGCTGAGCGCGCACTCGGCATAGAGAACATGTATGCAGAGGGTGGCGCAAAACTTGCGCACCATCTCGAAGCCGCAGTTAAGGCAAAGGCGCTCTATTTGCGCGACAGAGATTATGTCGTAAAGGACGGCGAAATAGTGATTGTGGATGAGTTTACCGGGCGGTTGCAGCCAGGACGTCGCTGGGCTGAAGGCATTCACCAGGCGGTCGAGGCAAAGGAGGGGGTGCGGATACAGCGAGAAAGTCAAACATACGCGTCAATTACGTTCCAGAACTATTTTCGTATGTACCAAAAGGTCTCAGGAATGACCGGTACTGCACAAACTTCTGCAGAGGAGCTGTCATCGGTATACAACCTAGAGGTGGTGCCCATACCGACACACCGCACTATTCAACGTATTGATCAAGCAGATAAGATCTTTCAGACAGAGCGAGGTAAGTTTTCTGCGATTGCGAGCGAGGTTATTGAGCGACACAAAAAGGGTCAGCCAGTCTTGATCGGCACTACCTCAATAGAAGTAAACGAACGCTTGTCACAAAGCCTTAAGGATGCGGGTATTCCGCATCAAATGCTCAACGCAAAGAATCATGAGCAGGAAGGTGAAATTATTTCTGCTGCAGGTATGCGGGGTGCGGTTACTGTGGCAACCAACATGGCTGGTCGTGGTGTCGACATTAAACTTGGTGGGCCGCATGCATCAGAGTCTGAGCGAGAAGCAGTACGAGCGCTTGGTGGTTTGTTTGTAATCGGCACAGAGCGGCATGATGCTCGTCGTATAGATAATCAGTTGCGTGGCCGTGCGGGGAGACAGGGTGACCCTGGCGAGACACAATTTTTTGTCTCACTTGAAGATAAGCTCATGCGTATTTTTGCATCTAGTATGGTAAAGAACCTCATGGGCACCTTGGGTATTAAGGAGGACGAGCCCATCCAAAGTAGTATGGTATCTCGTGCGCTCGAAAGCGCACAAGAAAAGATAGAGGGGGTAAACTTTGATTCGCGAAAGCACGTCTTGGGGTTTGATAACGTTTTGAACGTGCAGCGTGCCACTATATATACACGGCGTCGTGCAGCGTTGCTTGGAGATTTTGCATCGATTGTCGCGAATCTCACTGAGCACATCGCTGCTGTTGGTGCCGACGTTACACTCATAGAAAAAAAGGAAGCAGAGCTCGGGCATGAAGTGTTTGCCGCTGCGACCCGACGACTTTTATTGCAGGCATTTGATATGTTTTGGATTCAGCATCTCGAGACTATGGACCACTTGCGAAATTCTGTCAGTCTTCGTAATTGGGGAGGACGAGATCCCTTTATTGAATTTCGGAGAGAAGGGTTACAGTTGTTTCGTGCATTGGAGAGTGCGCTGTCACGTGCAGTTGTTACTGCACTCGAGCGTATGGTGCCGCAGTCGGGCGGAGCTACTTCTCGACCAATACAGACGGGTTCTCGCCGCTACGAACGTAACGATATAGTAAAAATCACAGACGGTACGGAAACCCGTGAACTGAAGTACAAGAAGGCCGAGGAATTGCTAGGACAGGGTTGGCGCATTGTAGAGTAGGGCACGTGCGTGCGGTATAGTGGCGGTATGCATATAGTACTCACCATTGCAGGGACCGTAGTTTCTCTGTTCGTTGCATCATCACTTGTGCCAGGCTTTCACCTGATGAGTCTTACTGCGGCAGTTGTCGTTGCACTACTTCTCGGGATTATAGGTATTACCATCAAGCCAATTCTGCTCATCCTTACTCTCCCACTGAACCTCATAACGTTCGGGCTGTTTTCATTTGTCATAAACGCGGGGATTTTTCTCGCCCTCGCACAATTTGTTGATGGGTTTACTGTGGATGGGTTCGTTCCCGCACTTCTTGGTGGCGTGGTAGTGGCGTGTGTGCAATGGGTAGTGCATCGTGTTACCTAAAGAGCACGAAAGTCAGTTTCGTGCTAGAGTCGGCGCATGGCGTTTATAGATACATTGACTATCCATGCAGCAGCAGGACGCGGTGGCGACGGCGTCGTGCGCTGGCTCCACTTCAAAGGTAAAGAAAAAGGTGGTCCTGCGGGAGGTGATGGGGGTCACGGAGGCAGTGTTATTTTTCGAGCGATTCGCGACTTAGCAGTACTCGCTCGCTATAAGGGTCATGGCGAGTTTAAGGCAGAACCCGGTGGAGCTGGAGGTAACGACAACATGCATGGCGCAAATGGAGAGCCGGTTGTTATTGAAGTTCCTGTGGGGTCGACTATTACTCGTTTGGGTACCAAGGAGACGTTCGAGTTGCTCGTAGAAGGGGAAGATCAAGTCGTACTGCGTGGTGGAGTTGGAGGGTTTGGGAACGCACACTTCAAGTCATCAACAAATCAAAATCCATTTGAGTCACGACTTGGCACAGATGGAGAGCGTGACGCGTTTCGAATTGAACTCAAGCTCATTGCGGACGCAGGCCTTATTGGGCTACCAAATGCAGGTAAGTCATCACTGCTCAATACGTTCACGGCAGCAAAGTCTAAGGTTGGTGCGTACGCATTTACAACTCTCGAGCCGCACCTGGGTGTTTTATACGCATACGTGCTCGCCGACATACCTGGACTCATAGAGGGTGCTCATGAAGGGAAGGGACTTGGACACGGTTTTTTGAGGCACATTTCTCGCACGAAAGTACTTATCCACTGTGTGTCGGCTGAGCTCGATGAGCCTTTAGAGGCTTACCAGACCGTCCGAGCAGAGCTTGCTGCGCACGGGGACGGACTTGCCGAGAAACCCGAGCTCACTTTTATTACGAAATCAGACACTATCTCGGCTACACGGTTAGCCGAGATTCAAAAATTGTTTCAAAATGTTGGACTTAAGACAATTCCGGTTTCTATACTCGACGATGCGCAGATGAAGGATGCTCGTGATGCGCTGGTTCAATTTCTCGCAAAGGCATAGTACTATTCCTTTATGTCAGGAGGCTATATTCCTACAATAGGCCTAGAAATCCATGCTGAGCTAAAGACGGCTAGCAAAATGTTCTGTGCGTCTCGGAACGATCCTGAGGCACCACCAAATACGCACGTGTGTCCCGTGTGCACTGGGCATCCAGGCACGCTACCTGTAGTAAATCGTGAGGCAGTTCGTCAGGTCCTCAGAGTGGGCACTGCATTGTCCGGCACCATTGCCGACTACACAGAGTTTGATAGAAAAAATTATTTCTATCCAGATCTACCAAAAGGGTACCAGATCTCACAGTATGAGTATCCGTTGGTAACCGGAGGTTCACTTGCAGGAGTGGCTATTACGCGCATTCATCTTGAAGAGGACACTGCAACGAGTCGTCACGACGATGCGCGGTCAGTCATAGACTTTAATAGAGCAGGGGTACCACTTATGGAGCTAGTGACTGAGCCCGTCATTCACGATGCCGTTACCGCCTCGAGGTTCGCTAAGGAACTGCAACTACTGCTTAGAACGCTAGGTGCTGGCGATGCAAATATGGAAAAGGGACAGATGCGAGTTGAGGCTAATATCTCGGTAAGTCGTGATGGCACACTCGGCACAAAGACTGAGGTAAAGAACCTGAATTCTTTTCGGTCAGTGGAACGAGCCATTGAGTACGAGATTAAGAGACAAATAGAAACTCTCGAGTCTGGTGGTGTGCTCGTGCAGGAGACCAGAGGCTTCGATGAAAACAAGGGTGTCACATTCTCGCAGCGCCTCAAAGAATCCTCGCATGACTATCGTTACTTTCCAGATCCGGATATACCTAAAATCCAAATTTCTCGAATCAGGGATTTTTCAAGCGACACGTTGCGGGCATCACTTCCTGAACTCCCTGAAGATCGGAGGGCGCGATACACTGATCTCGGACTTAAAACTCAAGACGTCGAGCTTCTTGTGGCAGATTCCGAGTTTCAGGCCTTCTTTGATGCTGAGGTCGCCATACTAAGCAAAGAGCTTATCCTTGCCGCAACTAACTACCTTCTAACTGACTTGCGAGGGTACGTTTTAGGTGGGGGAGATCTAAGTCCATTTGGATCTGGGAGACTAGCAGAGGTAATACAGATGACTGTTGCGGGTGATTTGTCCTCGCGTGGCGCTAAAGATCTTATCACTGCACTTACCAGCTCGGATGAAAGGCCGACTCAGCTCGCCGCAATACTTGGACTAGTTCAAAACTCAGATAAAGATTTTTTATCTCGGATAGCCGAGAAGGTATTACAGGACAACCCAAAAGTTGTTGAAGAAATTAGGTCAGGTAAGAGAGACGCCATAAAGTATTTGATAGGTGTCTGTATGAAGGAAAGCAAGGGTAGAGCAAATCCATCAGCAATCTCTGCCGTCCTTGAGGAAAAATTAGGTTAGCTAATCGAGCAGATCTGAAGAAGTATCAAGTAGGACACTTCTAAAGGCGCCTTTTAGCTGATACCGAAGTCTTGATTCCAATAAAAAAACCCTCCTAGATTGCACACAAATGCCATTAAAACGGGCGATTCTCCTTTCGTGATAGGCACTAAAACGACTCGCGTTACCCAGGGGAGGTAGATTTGTCACTCCAACCAGCACTCTACTCCTAAGCTCCGCATACCAAGCATTTGCAGTCTTTCTGTTAACCATCACCAGTCGCGCCGCCACAGAGGCAGGAACATCCTCAGAAAAGCACTGTAGCAATTTGGATCTTTTAGCTAAACTAAGTCTAACAAACCTCATAAATACTAGTCTAACAGAGATACTGGTCTAGCTTGTACAAAACTAGTATCCACACCTAAGTAGAAAAATAAGATCTACAGAATTTAGATAAGGTAAAATTCGAAATATGGATGAAATGATAGTGGCTCAAAATAAGTATATCTCGTCTAAGCGTGCTTCTAGAGCGTCGGGCTACTCTCAGGACTACGTCGGTCAGCTAGTGAGAATGGGTAAACTACCTGCCACAAAAGTCGGCAAGTCATGGTTTGTTGATGAGTCTGCCTTGCTGGCATTGGTTAATGGATCTAGGCGCATAGATTCGCCAGCAAGGGGACTGGCGGAGCTTAGTGTTAGAGCATCTAGAACCTATTCGAGCCAAGTGACGGCCGGCATACAGTACCCCTCAACTTGGTCGCCTGTTCTGTACCAGCACGATGACGCGCCACTATATCCTGTCTCGGATATCCGAGATACTGCTGAAAATATGACTTTTGGTGAGTTAAGTGCTCAATCGGGAAATGCAGGCAAGAGGGAAAGTCTGCCGTCAGGTAGACCGCAAAGGCCGTCTCATGGAATTGAGCTTGTTGGCGCTACGAGTATTGATGGCGTTCGCTTTACTACATTGCCTAACATTACAAATGATTATGCGCCTATTAGTCTCAAGTCTGTTACTGGGCTGAGAGATACTACTAAGACATTTCAGCTAGGCGCCTACACCAGGTCAACTATCAAAGTACTTTCTCTCTCCATTCTTATTTTTTTGATACCGCTTGTTGGTTAGTTTTGTTATCAACACTTTATAGAATTTTTTAAACGAAATGGTGATATAGCTAGTAAAATCTAGTTATATCGTCATCATGAAACATAGGACGGGTGCAGATGGTTGGCTTAGTTCTCATGACGCTGCAGAGCGTTTTGGTTATACGTCTGACTATGTTTCGTACCTGTGTCGTACAGGAAGGATTATTGCGAGGCGTGAGGATAAGAGCTGGCTCGTTGACGCTGATTCAATTGCTCAGTTTGCTGCGAGAGCGAGAATGTCTGAAATCATTAGACGGGAAAAATTAAGAGATGAGCGTAAGTTTGAGTACGTAAAGGTTGCGAAAGTGGCGCCCCACGTGACTAGAGCATATGGGCACGCTCTTCTAAAGATCGGAAGTGCCTTAGTGGGGGCTCTTGCTTTTGTACTCGTACTTTTTCCTGCAGCGTACAGTCAGCCAATAGTACGCTCAATAACTCAGCAACTTGCTTTTATCGGTGCCGCAGTTGGTAATACGGTTACTAGTGAAGTTCGTACATCAACACTTCCGTTCGATGTTTTGTTTTCTTGGAGAGACTTATTGTATGACATTGCAGACCTCTTTACTGTTGAGGATGCATTTGTGGTTACGTTCCCGATTCCTGAGAAAAGTAATCCTGGGCCGAAGCTTGAGGCGGTCGCTGTGAGCACGCCCCCAACGGTGATTAGACAGCAAGTTACTGAGTACGTGACTGTCACTGGTATTTCTAGGGCAGAGCTAAGTGTGGCATTGTCCGAACTTGAGGCGCGAGTAATCGCTCGCATTCCTACCAGCTTGCCTTTTAGTGGTACGCCATCAGTTACAGTAGTAAACACTCAGACGTTTGCACACAGTCAGCGAATTGATGTGCTCGACGGGGTGATCATCAGAAATGCCACGATTACTGGCGGATCGATTTCAGGTACGTCAGGACTTTCCTCTGGTTCAGGCTCAGTCGGTACTGGGGCTGTTGGTCAGGTCGCCCACTATGCTTCTGCAGGATCTGCGGTTTCGGCTACATCTACGCTCTTTATTTCTTCGGCGCAGCAGGTTGGTATTGCGACAACGTCGCCGATTTCTGAGCTCACGGTGTACGGGACACTCGTACTAAGTGGGTCGAATAGGTATGTAAATTTTGGTGATACGGCAGGTACGTCGGGCTACGGTATCCGTGATAACGCTGGCGTCTTAGAATTTAAGAACGCAAGTGGTGTGTGGGCGACCTTAGGCTCTGGTGGGGGTGCAGGTGGTACCTGGTCAACAACAACCTCACAAGTTGCAGGTGTTTTGGTAAATTATCCGAACAGCACCACCGATGTTGTTGCAATTGGTTCTAATACAACAACGACGGCGGAATACTGGTTTGACCCAAACACGGGCGTTTCGTATATAAGTGGTAAGACTGGTTTTTCGACTACCTCTCCATACGCAAAAGTTGCAATACAAGCATCGAGTGGTCAGGTAGTGCCCGTTTTTGAAGTCGCCTCATCATCAAACGCAATCGCGTTTCTCACCGTTGCTGGTGATGGTTTCGGAACTACTACCGTATCTGGTCTTAACATTAATGGTTCAGCAACCACTACTTCAAATGTGGGTATCAGTCTCACTTCGGGTTGTTTTGCTATTGGCGGTACGTGCCTCGGTTCAGGATCGCTTACCTCTATTGGTCCTGTCGGTGCACTTCAAACTGGACCAAACGTAACACTCGCTACTTCGTCTACTGCATACAACGGACTTACCGCATCGACAACGATAACCGCGTCTGGAAACTCGATCACCTTCGCTAACTCACTCGCAGGAATTCTGGGTGCAGGTGGTGGTGGTACGGGTATTTCGAACCCAACCGCAGCAGGTATCCTCTTGGGTTCATACGCAGGTGGTTCGTGGCAACAAGTTGCTACATCGTCACTCGGTATTTCACTCTCTGATACAACTGGAACGCTCGGTGTCTCGCGTGGTGGTACTGGTATAGGTTCGTTTACTGCCGGACAACTTCTGTATGGAAATGGAACTGATGCTCTGAGCTCTGTAGCAACCTCCACCCTAAGCATCGGATCTGAGTTCACATATTCGGGAACACTCGGCGCACTTGTCGGTGGCGCGAGTGGGTCACTCACGATTTCAACGAACGGGATCTCGCTTGCGAAACTTGCGCAGACGGCAGGAAATACAATTTTAGGAAATGCAACTGGTGTCGCGGGTAACGTCACTGCATTTGCAACATCGTCACTCGGTGTCGCGATTTCTGATACCACAGGAACACTTGCAATAGCGCGTGGTGGTACGAATGCAATAGCGCAAACTACAAACGGAGTTACGTACTACGATGGTACATCTGTTACGTCAGGCACTGGGCTTACGTTTGTAAATTCACGACTCGGTGTTGGGACCACTTCACCGTACGCAAAACTTTCTGTTCAGGCGACAGCGGGGCAAGCTACTCCAGTTTTTGAGGTGGCCTCATCATCAAACGCGGTGAAATTCCTTTCGGTTGCAGGCGACGGATTTGGCACCACTACGCTTTCTGGACTTGCAATTCAGGGTTCTGCAACCACCACATCAACTGTCGGTATCGATATTACGACAGGATGTTTTGCAATTAACGGTACCTGCATTTCCTCTGGCAGTGGTTCCTTTACCTCTATTGGTCCTGTCGGTGCACTTCAAACTGGACCAAACGTAACACTCGCTACTTCGTCTACTGCATACAACGGACTTACCGCATCGACAACGATAACCGCGTCTGGAAACTCGATCACCTTCGCTAACTCACTCGCAGGAATTCTGGGTGCAGGTGGTGGTGGTACGGGTATTTCGAACCCAACCGCAGCAGGTATCCTCTTAGGTTCATACGCAGGTGGTGCATACC
>CAYTKJ010000019.1:0-10771 GCA_964438675.1 uncultured Candidatus Saccharibacteria bacterium | reverse complement strand
CATCTAAGCGGGAAGCCTACTCTAAGATTAGGAATCGTTAAGGACCCTGAGAGATTATCAGGTTGATAGGCGTTAGGTGTAAGTCCAGCAATGGATTGAGCCGAGACGTACTAATTATCCGATCTCCCTAGGGAAGTGTGAAAACCAGCCCGACTGAACGACGTTCAGTCGTTCGGGCGGGTCACAAGACGAAAGCAGTGTTTTATGTGATGTGTGTGTCAGAGGCACTGAGTTGAGCTCAGTGTTTTGGTGGCTTGGCGAGAGGGTCACACCCAAACCCATTCCGAACTTGGAAGTTAAGCCTCTTAGCGCCGATGGTACTCGAAAGGGGAGAGTAGGTAGCCGCCAGAACAGTGAGCTCAAAAAAATCGCACCCGCCAACAGGCGGGGCGTTTTACCATCTGTCAAACACCCGGGTGTTTGACAGATAGTGGACGCAGGTATATGGAATTGGTAGCTGCCAGAACCGAGCGCGTGCTACGGGTTTGTTGAAAGACTGGTCTTTTTAACTTTGCTACACTAGGGAGATGCAGTGGGCTGAGCGACGACGTGTGAGTATTGCGACTGGTATTGTGCTGACGCTTGCCTCAGCGACAGGACTATTCTGGTACGTCGGTATCTATGAGGCACCAAGTTGCGCAGACGGTATTCGTAATCAAAATGAGCGCGGTATAGATTGTGATGGTGAGTGCGCAAAAATGTGTTCCGCGCCCCGCGTTGATGCATTGTGGACCCGTTCAGTAAGTACGGCAGCGGGTGTGTACCACGGAGTCTCGTATGTTAAAAATCCAGAACCGGGCGCTCGTGGCACAGGACTTTCGTACCGAATGTCGCTCTTTGATAAGGGTAATATTTTGGTTGCTGAGCGTCGGGGCACCTTTGATGTATTGCCAGGAGAGACGCGTGTTATTTTTGAATCAAACATACTGACTGGCGAGCGTGTCCCCGTGCGCACGCTCGTGGAAGTGAGTGGGGGCGTGTGGGAGCGGGCTGAGCCAGCTCGACAACCAATCCGAATTACACTTGGTGTGGTAGACGAAAATGCGCGAATGTTCAACGTGATTTTGGAGAACACCACCCCTACTCCGGTAACTGACATTGTTGCAGATGCCTTATTGTTTGATAAGGAGGGAGTCCTGGTGACAGCGTCTGAAACAAAAGTCCCAGTACTTTCAGCGCGCGAGAGGCAGGAAGTCGTGTATACCTGGAGTCTGCCGTTTGCGCGGCCAATAGTGACTGCCGATGTAGTGGTGCGGAATCGCTCGTCCGATTAAGGTAGGGATGTACGTCCTTAAGAACACCGACTGGGTCCTTTTTTTTACGGCGACGCTGATCACTACTGCTGGGCTGATCTCTATGGCAGGGTTCGGTGCAGACGCACCATTTGCTGAACGCCAAACACTCTGGTTCGGACTTGGAATAGTTGCATTTTTTTTCATATCCTCGTTTGATCTGAGGTTTTTAAGAAAGACCGTTTTGATAACGTCAATTTACGCTATCGCTGTATCTCTGTTGGTGCTTCTATTTTTCTTTGGCTCAGTGTTTGGTGGCGCGCAGGGGTGGTTTAACTTCGGTTTTTTTGCGCTCCAGCCGGCTGATCCTGCAAAGCTTGCGCTGATACTCGTTCTTGCAAAGTACTTTACTCGCCGACATGTTGAGATTGCGCGGATGCAGCACGTATGTATTTCGGGAGTGTATGCGGGTATCATCATGCTTCTACTTTTTTTCCAACCAGACTTTGGGTCAGCAATCATTGTCGCTGGAATTTGGCTTGGTATGGTGCTGGTTGCTGGTATCCCCGCGCGCTACATAGTCGGGCTCGCAGGTGCAGCTCTTGTTGCCGGACTGCTGCTATGGAACTTTGGTTTTGCAGACTATCAAAAGGCGCGTGTTATGACCTTTGTACATCCACAGTCCGACATACGTGGGTCTGGATATAACGCGTTTCAGTCGATGATCGCGGTCGGATCTGGAGGACTCTTTGGGCAGGGGATTGGGTATGGCACACAGTCACGACTACAATTTCTTCCAGAGCATGAGACTGACTTTATCTTTGCCTCGTTTGCAGAAGAGTGGGGTTTTGTTGGTGTTGTTATATTGCTTATGTTGTTTGCGACGCTCGTGTATCGCTTAGTAGTAAACGCCCAACGTGGCGAAACAAACTTTGAATCACTCACTATCCTTGGCGTTGCCGTGCTGTTTTTAGTGCACGTGGTAGTGCATGTAGGAGGCAATATCGGCTTATTGCCAGTGACTGGGACAACGCTCCCCCTCATGAGCTACGGAGGGTCTCACCTTTTGGTTGAATACACACTTCTCGGTATAGTAAATGCGATGCGCGCGTACGCACGTCCCGTGCGTATAGATACGACTCGCGAACTCGTCGGGCTACGTTAGTGTTCGTAGACCGCAAGAGTCTCTTGCACCATGCCATCCAAACCAAACTCTCGTTCGACGTGTGTCTGGAGCGCTTGAGCATAGCGCTCTGTGGTGTTTGGCGAAATAGTGAATTCGTGCATCACCTCTGCAAGAGCGAGTTCGCTAAACCCGTGAAAATGAGCCCCTGATACCTGATCGTGTATTACTTCAGGAATGCCACCGACCGCTGATGCAATAACTGGCAGTTTCGCAGCACCAGCTTCTAGAAGTACGTAGCCCAAAGCTTCTGTTCGGGAAGGAAGAATAAAGGCATCAAACGCTTTCAGATATCGTGCTGCTCCGTCTACAAAACCAATAAGGTGCACACGATCTTCAAGATTTAGCTCATAAATGAGTGACTCCAGCTCTTGTCGTGCCTCGCCGTCACCAATCACAATCACCTGCACATCTCTGATAAGGGCGGTCGCTCGTACCAAAATATCAATCCCTTTGTTTGCATGAAGTTCTGCAATAGTCCCAAACATAAAGGCTTTTTCGTCACACTTGACTCCCGCACATAGTTCCGCCCGCGCAGTGTCACGAGGTAAAAAATCTATAGGCATGATGCCGTTGTAAATCGTCTCGGTCGTAAGTCCGAGCGGGGAAAAAAGCCCAGCAAAATGTGACACGGTAATGGTGCGATGTACGAGGAGCATGGTAACGAGGACTGCAACCCAACGCACAAATTTTGTGAGTCTCGATACTGGTTCAGTGTAGGGCCATCCGTGTACGGTAAAGATGATTCGCGGGACGCCCGCAAGTCGTGCCGCGATTGCCCCAAGGAATCCAGCTTTGGAGGAGTTTAGATGCACGATGTGCGGGCGTTCAGTACGCATCAGCGTGTATAGTTCACGCAGTGCTCGTAAGTCGGTAAGTGCGCTAATGTCTCGCATAAGAGCAGGCAACTCATGGACACGTACTGATGCCGTACTCAGTTTCTGCAATAATATTCCACCCGGGCCACTTGCCACGACCGGCTCATATTCCTTGGAGATCTGTGTCGCGAGGTCGTAGACGTACCGCTGCGCGCCTCCCCAGTTCGATTTTGTAACCACGAAAAGCACCTTTTTTCGATTCATGAGGTTAGTGTACAGAATAGCAAGCATTTGTACCATTTATAGTGTTGCTGTGGTAAGGTAAGCGAAGCCGATGACCTTCCCATACGCGCGCGATCTTTTTACGCTCCTCTTGGGCGACCTAGTGGTATTTGCGGGATCTTTGTGGGTTGCCCTTGTTGCGCGCCACTTTGTAGCTCCAAATGGCGCTCAATATCTTGAACACCTTATCCCATTTGCACCACTCTTTATTCTTTGGATGCTCGTGTTCCTGAGTGTTGGTTTATATGATAGAACCGTCGCACTTTTTGAACATCGTCTCCCAGGCACCATTTTGCAGGCACAGGCTGCGAATACGTTTATTGCAGTAGTGTTTTTCTTTGTGCTACCGCTTGCCATTCAGCCAAAAACAATTTTGGTACTGTACTTTGTGTTTTCGACGCTGCTTATCGTTGTCTGGAGGCTCGGAGTGTTTAGGCTTCGATCTATAGGGCGCCACAATGAACGAGCTGTGGTGGTAGGGCACGGACCTGACATTGACGAGCTCGCTCATGCGCTTCGTGTCTCGCCACATACCACGCTCGAGTGCGTCGACGTTGTTGATACGCAGGAGCTCGAATCTGGTGTACTCATGCAGAGGGTGCGCGAGTCTCTCGAGCGTACCGGAGCGCGTGTCATTATTCACGACCCGCGACTTACGGCGCCATTCACCACCGCACACGTTCCTGGTGTCGTACTCATCGACGCACTTGAAGTGTACGAGGCCCTTTTTTCACGCACTCCGCTTACACTTATGCACGAACGCTTGTTTGAGGCACCAAGCGCACCAGCCGAGGCGCTCCATGATGCCGTAAAGCGCACGGTAGATATTTGTATTGCGGCACTTTTATTTCTCGTTCTCATAGCACTGCTTCCTTGTATTGCTATTGCAACAAGGATTGAGGGGGCAGGGCCGCTCTTTATATCTCAGGAACGCATCGGGAAGATGTGGCGTAAGATCTTTGTTTTTAAACTTCGTACTATGACAAAAAACGAAGTAGCGTCTGATGCGTGGGTTGGCGAATCGACAAATCGGGTAACAAAGATTGGTGCGTTGCTACGCCGTGCGTCCATAGACGAGCTCCCACAGCTTTTTTCGGTTCTTAAGGGCGAGTTGTCTTTTATTGGTCCGAGAAGCGATATTTGGGGCTTGGGAGAGCGACTTAAGGAGGAAATTCCGCTGTACCATGTACGGTATCTTGTGACCCCTGGTATTTCCGGATGGGCGCAAGTGAATCAGCAATACGCTCCTGGTAACATTAGTCCTCAGTCTATCGAGGAATCACGTGTGCGACTCATGTACGATTTGTATTATGTACGGCATCGCTCAACATTTCTCGATCTCACTATAGCCACAAAGACACTAGCAACTCTCATACGTAGACTTATTCCATGAAGCATACCATATTCATCACCGGAGCTGCGGGGTATGTAGGCGCCATACTGTGCGACCAGTTTTCAAAGCGCGATGACGTTGAGCGCATCATTGGACTCGACATGGAGCCACTCCCAGAGTTTTTAGAAAAGACGCCGAAGCTTACCTGGATTCAGGCAAACACCTCTGACGGCACGTGGCAGAAAAAAGTCGCTGAGTACTCTCCTGACACAGTCATACATGCTGCGTGGCAGATCCGCATGCTCTACGGACACAACGACACGACGTGGAAGTGGAACGTCGATGGTTCGCGTGCAGTCTTTGATTTTGCTTTTTCGACTGTTGGTGTGTCACGGTTGGTACATTTTTCTACCGCATCTATCTACGGTGCATATGCTGAAAATACATTCGACCACCGCTTCATGGAAGACGAGCCTATGCGCGAATCAGAATACCTCTATGGAGTAGAGAAGCGGCGCGCTGAGGAAGTTCTGAACGAGATAGTGGCTAAAGCGGGTGATCGTGGACCTCTGGTTGCAGTAGTACGACCCGCAGCAATCACTGGTCCTCGTGGCCGATTTATGCGTATTCGTTTTGGACTCCAGTCGGCCCTCTCAGGGCAACTAAAAGGGGGAGTGTATGGCATTGTCTCCGCGCTGGTGTCACTCGTTCCTGCTACTAAGGGCTGGGTACGTCAGTTTATACACGAGGACGATGTGTGCGATATCGTAGCATCATTTTCATTTAACGATTGGAAAGGAACACGGAAGGAGGTCTATAACATTACTCCAAATGGGGAGCCAGTCTATGCGCCGGACATGGCCAAGGCAGTGGGTAAAAAAGTACTTCCGATTCAGCCATGGATGGCTCGTATCGCGTACTTCTTTTTTTGGCATTTGACCCGTGGCAAGATTCCGACCGCGCCAGGCTCGTGGCGTTTCTACTCGTATCCTATCGTGATGGACGGGACCAAGCTTACACGTATCTGGGGGTACCAGTATCAGCACGAGGCGCTCGAAGCATTTGTTTCAACAAAAGGTCGCTACGAATCGTTTGTCCCCAAAGAGTTACGGAAATGATTATTGATGGCAAGGCAATCGCCGAAGAGCGAGTACAGGAGTTGCTACGTGAGCGCGCATCACTCGGGCCACTCGTGCTCTCTCTTGTGGTGATGCAGGAGAGCGCGGTAACTACTTCATTTTTAAAAATAAAAAGTCGCGTTGCAGAGCGTCTCGGTGTTACTGTCGAGTATGTACAAAGTATGGAAGAGGCAAAAGGGGATGGAGTTATATTACAGCTCCCACTTCCTGACGGGATGGATGTAGGCGTTGAGAGAAATAAAACACCGCTGTACAAAGATGTGGACGGACTTTCGGACGCTGCGTTCGATGCGTTTCAGCGAGGAGAGATTCCACCACCACCGGTACCGCGTGCTATGGAGTACGTATTAAAAAAGAATGGTGTTGATGCACGCGGGAAAAAAGTGGTAGTGGTAGGACAGGGAAGGTTAGTCGGTACACCTGCAGCAGAGTTGATGCGTCAGCTCGGCGCTACCGTAGTTACGCTTGAGCGCGGTGACGACATTGCCGTACACACGTTAGACGCTGACATAGTGATACTTGGTGCAGGAGAACCACATCTCTTAAAACCAGAAATGGTTCGAGAGGGAGTGGTCATACTTGATGCTGGCACTTCTGAATCGTCGGGTAAGGTGGTGGGGGATGCCGATCCGTCGTGCGCTGACAAGGCAGCACTCTTTACCCCGACCCCTGGCGGCATTGGCCCCATCGCGGTGGTCGAGATTTTTGCGAATTTATTTGAACTCGTAAAGCGCCGCTAGCTGTGGCATACTAGGCTCGATATGGTCTGGACACGATTGACTGCCGTTTTTCTACTCATTCTCGGTGCGGGGGTGGGGTACTTTATCTATGCATCAGAAACCCCAGGAAGTGCGTACAACTTTAAGTACGGCCTCGACCTTAAGGGCGGCACGCACCTGGTGTATGAAGCAGATACGAGCGAGGTGTTGTCAGGAGACGTTGCTGATGCAATGAACTCTTTGCGTGAAGTGATAGAAAGACGGGTAAACCTTTTTGGTGTTTCGGAACCACTGGTTCAGGTTGAAAAGGGTGGTGTTGGCTCCGACGGTGGTGATCGACTTATAGTTGAGCTTCCAGGAGTAACTAATCTTGAGGACGCGATTGGAGCCATTGGCAAGACTCCGACCCTCGATTTTCGTCTTGCGACACAAGTTGGTACGACGACGCAGTACATTGCAACAGGACTTACTGGGCAGTACTTAGAACGTGCACAGCTTCAATTCGGCACCGGGGGTCAGGTGTCTCTCTCGAATACGCCCGTCATTCTTCTTAGATTTACCACCGCAGGTGGTGAAAGGTTCGAGGAAATAACAAAAAATAATGTTGGTTCAGCGCTCGGTATCTTTCTCGATGGGCAAATTATTTCAGACCCTGTTATTCAGGAGGTAATTTCTGGAGGGGAGGCGACCATTACAGGTAGCTTTTCTCCTGAGGACGCACGCGACATAGTCAGGAACTTGAACTTCGGGGCGCTACCAGTTCCTATTTCACTCCTTTCTTCACAGACTGTTGGAGCATCACTGGGCGCTGAAGCACTTGCAGCAGCTGTCTCTGCTGGGCTCTTTGGTCTACTCCTAGTCGCTCTATTTTTGGTAGTGTGGTATCGAGTGCCTGGACTTATCGCAGTAGTGTCACTGGTCCTCTACTCAATCCTCTCTTTGGCAATCTTTAAACTCATTCCCGTTACTTTGACCGTAGCAGGACTTGCCGCCTTCATACTCTCTATAGGTATGGCCGTCGATGCAAACATTCTTATATTCGAGCGCATGCGAGAAGAGCTTGAGAGTGGTAAAAGCCTGCGCGACGCAATTTCTGAAGGTTTTAAGCGCGCCTGGCTTTCCATTCGCGACTCAAACCTCTCGTCCATTATTACAGGCACCATCCTCTTCTGGATGGGTGGTACGGCTGTGATTAAGGGGTTTGCGCTAGTGTTTGTGATCGGTGTGCTCATATCGATGTTTACTGCGATTACGGTTTCGCGCACGCTGCTTTTTGCGCTCAGTTTGCGTGATTCAAAAACGGCACGTTTTTTGTTTGGTAATGGCTTTTCACACTAACTTATGTTCATTGTTCAATACAGAAAAGTTTGGTACACCATCTCCGCGATACTGATTGCGGCATCGTTTGGCGCAGTGCTGTTTTTGGGACTGAGATTCGGTATTGATTTCACTGGTGGCTCCTTACTCGAGGTGACATACAACGATGCTCGCCCTACTTCTGCAGAGCTCACTACCGCACTTGAATCGGTGGGTGTGCGGGGGACATCGATACGAGCAACAGGGGAGAACGGATATTTGATCCGCACCCCATTTCTTACTGAAGAAACATACTCGAATGCACGTGCCATTATTGGCGGCACTGAACTTCGCCATGACTCCATAGGTCCGTCTATCGGAACGGAGCTTAGAACACGCGCAGTGTACGCTATTATTCTCGTCCTTCTCGCGATTACGCTTTTTATTGCATTTGCGTTCCGCCATGTCTCTAAACCGGTCTCGAGTTGGAGATACGGACTCGTTGCGTTAGTCGCGCTCGCTCACGACGTGATTATTCCAATTGGAGCATTTGCAGTCATGGGCCACTTTTTTGGCGCTGAGATAGATACACTATTTGTCACTGCACTTCTTGTGATTCTCGGATTTTCAGTCCACGATACCATCGTCGTGTTTGACCGTACACGCGAGAACCTAAAAAAACTAGAAGAAAATGACGAACAGGAGCCATTCGAAGAAACTGTGGGGCAGTCCGTGACGCAGACCCTTGCGCGCTCAATCAACACTTCGCTTACTACAGTGCTTGCACTGATAGCGCTGTACGTCTGGGGCCCCGAGTCGACGAAGCTCTTTACGCTCACCCTACTTATTGGCATTATTGCGGGCACCTACTCGTCTATATTCCTTGGTTCGCCGCTGTTGGTCACTTTGCAAAAAATGCAAAAAACCCAATCAACGACTAATGTAGGCGATAGAAAGAGCAGATGATTATTGGTATCACGGGTACTCTAGGATCTGGGAAAGGAACAGTTGTTGAGTACTTACAGTCGAAGGGGTACACACACTACTCGAGCTCTAGCACACTGAAGCGGATTTTGACTGAGCGTGGACTAGCGCATGACCGTGAGCATATGTCTGCACTCGCAGAGGAACTAGCGAAGGCATATGACGGCGGGGTGCTAGGTATGAACATTGCACAGGCAGAGAAGGACGGAGCTAAAAATGTAGTGTTAGAAGCCATACATCGCACCAGTGAAGCAGACTTTGTTCGCTCAAAGGGTGGGAAGATATGGGGAGTGGATGCAGACCTAGAGATCAGGTATCAACGAACGATTTTACGTAAAGAGGGTGAGAAAGATGCGGTGACGTTCGAACGGTTTAAAGAAAGCGTTGCGCGAGAAGAGGAGGGGAAGCGCGACTTGTCGAGTAATATTCGTGCAGTACTAGACAGCGCAGATGTGGTGCTTATGAATAATGGTACGAAACTTGACTTGGACAAAGAAATCGAAGCAGCGCTCTGGAACTAGTTAATCAGCGTTCCTTTGAACGGCTGCCCTGAGAGGTAGGCCTCAAACTGCACAATGTCGGGGCCGATAACCGCGACTTCCATGCCGAGAGCTTCTGCCTCTTCTGCTGCGACTGGGTCAAAAGGTACAGAGAGTCCCGGGTCCCACTCGGCAGGAAGTAGGTTTCTAAAATCTCTCCACCCTATTTTTTCTATCTTCGTTGCTGATGGATCTTTCTTAGGGTCTGCAGTGTAGACATAGTCGGCTGATGAAACATTGACCATCCGCTTTGCACCAGCGTTTTTTGCAAGCTTCACTGCGACATAGTCAGTAGACCATCCAGGCTCCCAGCCAGCCGCAATGACAATGTCTGCAGTGGGGATAGTTTCTGTCGGGTCTTTTATAAGCGCTGGGTGTGCCTCAGCACGGAATATGGAGCGTAGAAGGTGGCCATTGAGTCGCGTTGCGTGAATGCCTATCCAATCGAGATCGTTTTTAGAAAGTTCCCCCAGTGTGCGTGCAGCATCCTGATAGCGTCGCGCTGTTTTTCCGCCTCCGGCGATAATAATAAACTTGTGCCCTCCTCCTAGGTGCTTACGAACGGTGTCAGCAAAGCTTTTAAGAAAGGTTGTATTAATCTCGTCAGGCACCATGGTCGACCCGCCGAGCGATACGACGGTATAGGGTGAAGTGTCCATGGGCTTACTCTAACATGGGGTGTGGGTAAGCTGTGGAAAAGGCTGTGTTTAAGCCATGTTTTTAGGTCTTCAGGTGACGGAAAGGCCACAAAATACGATTTGACACTGGAAGTGACGAGGAGTATACTCTCTCTACTACAGAACGGGTTGTTCTGTGGTGTGCCCTAACACTATGATATACACGTAACTAGATTCTAGTAACTTGTACCTTGTGGTGTCGGAGCAAAAGCCTCCGACTTTTTCATTTCGGAGTGCACCTTGAAAATTTGGACCAAAGCATTAAACCAGTACATAGACGTTTGTGGTAACACAAACAAAAAGAACCACTAGAGCAAGTTTTTCTTCTGCTCCGACTATCGATTCGTGCCCTTCAATTGGAGGCATGAATCTTATATCAGAGTTTGATCCTAGCTCAGGGTGAATGCTGGCGGCGTGGATAAGGCATGCAAGTCGAGTGGGTTTAGACCCACGGCAGACGAGGTAGTAATAGGTAGGAACCTTCCCTTGAGTCGAGGATATTCCGTCGAAAGACGGCGCAATACTCGATAGTCTCTACGGAGTAAAGATTTATCGCTAAAGGAGGGGCC
>CAYTKJ010000018.1:0-11015 GCA_964438675.1 uncultured Candidatus Saccharibacteria bacterium | reverse complement strand
ATGATTTGTATGCCGACTTGTTGAAAGCAGGAGTAGACGTCTTGTATGACGACCGAGAGGCACGAGCGGGTGAAAAGTTTGCTGACTCTGACCTTGTAGGTATTCCGTTCCGAATAGTTATAGGAAAACAATCAACACAGGAGTCAATAGAGGTGGTTCGCCGAAAAGACGGTTCCGTGACGAAAATGTCACAGGGTGCCATACTGAAAGGCGCATGGCACTTTTAAAGTTACCGAAATCAATTACTGATCGCTTTTCCCGAGACATCGGCATCGATCTTGGTACCGCAAACACGCTCGTGTACCTCAAGGGTAAGGGTGTGGTTTTGTCGGAGCCGTCAGTGGTAGCCGTGAATACCAAAACGGGGCAGGTAGTCGCTGTAGGTGCGCAGGCGAGAGACATGCTCGGACGAACACCAGCACACATATCCGCAGTGCGACCCTTAGTTGAAGGGGTGGTGTCTGACTTTGAGGTGACTGAGGAAATGCTCGCGTACCTTTTGCAGAAGGCACAACCCGACAAACCACCCCTTGGTCCACGCGTGGTGATCGGTGTACCGAGTGGTATTACGTCAGTGGAAGTGCGAGCAGTGCGTGACGCTGCGCGTAATGCGGGTGCACGCGAGGTGTACATCATTGAAGAGCCAGTGGCCGCTGCCTTGGGCGCAAAACTTCCGATCAAAGAACCAATTGGTACGATGGTTGTTGATATTGGTGGCGGAACCACCGACATCGCACTTCTCGCTCTGGGTGGTATTGTCCGGTCAAAAAATCTTCGAATTGCTGGCGACGCACTCAATCAGGATATTTCAGCCTATATTAGAAGTGAGTTTAAAATTCTTATTGGCGAGCGCACAGCGGAGGATGTAAAAATTACCGTTGGGTCAGTGTTAAAACCGGTAACGCCGCTTCAGACGACCATCCGAGGTCGTGATTTAGTTAGCGGACTGCCGCGAGAGATTGTAATTACAGACGCTGATGTGCGTGAGGCCATAGCGGGGTCAATCCAGACTATTCTCGATGCTGTAAAAGAGGTGTTAGAGACCGCGCCACCTGAAGTTGTGGCTGACGTGATGCGTCTTGGTATCTATGTGACAGGTGGTGGCGCACTTTTGCGCGGACTCACCGTGCTTATGGCTGATGAGCTCAAGGTCCCTATCCACCTCATTGATGATCCACTTACGACAGTGGTGCGCGGTACTGGGTATGTGCTTGAGGATCTCGAAGCGCATCGCGCTATGCTATTAGATGACGATGATGCACGTATCCAATTCTAGACAGACCAAAGATTTTGCGAAAACGTTCGCATCTATTGCAGTGCTATTTCTCTTATGCGGCATTGTGTTTTTAGGTCCATGGGTACGTGACACGCTCTCGACTGTGCTCTGGGGAGCTCAGACGGTGCAGGACAAGATTCCACTCCCACGCACTGTTCTTGAATCGCGACTTGCGGCAGCAGAGGATGAGCTAGTACATATACGATATCAATCGGTGCTGTATAAGACACAGGCAGAGCGGGTACAAAAACTCGAAAACGAACTCGGGCTTCGTCCTCGGGCAGCCTATCTGTCCGCGGCGGTGATTGCCGCACCGCCACGGACACACTACGACACATTGCTTATTATGGCCGGGAGCAGTGACGGCGTCTTGTTAGGTGACACCGTGAGTGTTGGAGGTATCGATCTTGGTATGGTGACCGCTGTTTCAGACAAAACTGCTACGGTGCAGCTCTTTTCATCACCAGGGACAACAATCGACTCAGTGGTGGGGGATACAAACGCTATTATTGTTGCGACCGGAGTTGGCGGTGGCGCACTTGAGGCTTCTGCGCCAGGTGAACTTTCGGTGGCTGTGGGTGATAGTGTTTCAGAAGCAAGAAGTGGTGCGGTGTTTGGTGTAGTTGCTTCTATTGTGCGACGAGAAGTGGATACTGAGCAGTACCTTATGATCACGACCCCGGTCGCCCCATCAAGTATACGGCTGGTGTCACTCACGCACACCCCATGAAATTTATTGTTGGGTCAGTGTTTCTGTTCTCAGCACTTTTCTTTCCGTGGTGGGTGAGTGTTCCATTTGGCATTCTGGTCACGCTCTATCCTGGCGGGTATGTGATTGCACTTTTGGGAGGGGTGAGTATGGACACTGTATTTGGTGCGCCACTTGCAACACTTGGTGGATTTGCATACCTGTATACCGCACTTTTTGCACTTAGTTCAGTACTCGTATATATACTGCGTGATCGCGTTGTCGACTAACATGCGCCACTTCAGTAAGTTTTTTGTGCGGAGAAAAAAGTATACGGCACTTGAGCCTGATGAAATATTTATTGATTCTCAGAACTTGCCGTCCTACGACACCGCGCACTTTGAAGGTCGCATTGAGCGCGCGCTGCCTACATCTGTGTATCGCGCGTTTATGATGGTCGGTGGGATCGTGCTTGCAATCCTCATTGGACAGACACTGTACCTCAGTGTCTGGAACGGAGATTTTTACGCGAGCTGGTCGAAAGATAACCGACTGGATCAGGACGCTGTTGTTGCTGAGCGCGGACTCATCACTGACCGAAACGGAGTGCCTCTCGCGCAGAATACAACCAATAGAGCAACCTCTGACGCACCTGTGTTGCGCACCTACTCCTTAGGAGAGGCGGCTGCGCACGTGGTGGGGTATGTGTCGTACCCGAAGCGAGACTCATCAGGTAATTGGTTTCAAGATGAGATTATTGGCTTGAGTGGCACCGAGGCACTCTACAACGATGTGCTTCGGGGTGAAAATGGACTCCAAATACAGGAAACAGATGCGCGAGGCACGGTCGTCTCTGGTTCAGTCGTGCGTGTTCCTCATGCTGGACGTGATGTCGTGCTCTCACTTGATGCTGACCTCCAGGCAGCAGTCTATCGGTACCTCAAAGAACGTGTCGATGCATCATATATCGGTGGAGCTGCCGCGCTTATGGATGTGCATACTGGCGAGCTCGTAGCACTTGCAAGCTACCCATCGTACGATCCCGAAATACTTTCTACTGGTACACCAAAGGAAGCGGTAGCTGCCTACATGTCTGACTCGCGATCCCCGTTTCTTGATCGTGGAGTAACAGGACTCTATACCCCAGGCTCGATTGTAAAGCCGTTTCTTGCACTTGCGGCGCTCAGTGAGGGAATAGTCACGGCGCAAAAGACCTTTGTCTCAACAGGAAGACTAGTGCTCCCGAACCCGTACAATCCAGATGCACCGTCTGTATTTAAAGATTGGCGCGCGCACGGGGCGGTAGATATGCGACGTGCGATTGCAGTGTCCTCAGATGTTTACTTTTACATAATTGGTGGCGGATATGAATCTCAGCGAGGGCTCGGTATTACGGCTATAGACAGATACGCAGCACTATTTGGCTTTGGGACAAAAACTGGATTTCCTCTCGAGGAAGAGCCGTTAGGGACAGTGCCGACTCCTGAGTGGAAAGCAGAAACATTTAACGAACCCGTCTGGCGCGTAGGAGATACTTATAACACTGCGATCGGTCAGTACGGATGGCAGGTCACACTCCTGCAGTCGGTGCGTGCCGTAGCTGCGCTTGCAAATGGAGGTATGCTCGTTACGCCGACAATACTTAAAGACGAGAGTGGCACAAAGGTAGACTTAAAACTAGATCCAGCTGAATTACTCGTCATACAGGAGGGAATGCGGCAGACTGTCACTCTAGGTACTGCACAGTCGCTCATCCTTCCAGGAGTAACTGTCGCTGCAAAGACAGGAACCGCAGAGACTGGTGTACGAAAAGAGTTTACAAACTCACTGGTGATCGGGTACTTCCCGTATGAAAATCCAAAGTATGCATTTGCGGTGATACTAGAGCGTACGCCCGCAGGTACCGTTGTGGGTGCACCAGCGGTGATGCGCAACATCCTTGAATGGATAACGCTCTATAGGAGCGAAATGGCATCTCCCACGTCATGACATTGACCCAGCTCAAGACACTCGATACAATGGCGCGATGGCTATGAAAAAAGTTGGAAAGCACGATACTTCTGGAAACATGCTCACGCAGGAGAAGTTTGATGAACTCAAGGCAGAGCTCGATGAGCTCGTGCGCGTCGCTCGCAAAGAAATTGCAGAATCGCTCGAGTACGCACGAAGTTTAGGTGATCTATCTGAAAATGCCGAGTACCACGCCGCTCGCGAGCTCCAGGCAGCAACTGAGGAGCGAATTCACCGACTTGAGGGGGTGATTAAATCTGCAGTAATTATTTCTGAGAAGAAGAAGGGCCTTGTCGGGTTTGGTTCCACAGTCACCATTAAAAAGAAAGGTGACAAAGCCGAACACGCGTACACTATTGTTGGTAGTGAGGAAGCTGACATGCGTGAAAAGAAAATCAGCCACCTTTCACCAATGGGCGAGGCCCTCATGAATAAAAGGAAAGGAGAGTCTTTTACCTTCAGTACTCCAAACGGAAGGCAGGAATATACGATAGTTGATATAGAATAAGGACATGACCGCGATCGATGATATCCGCGCTGAGCGTCTCAAGAAGATTGAGACACTTCGTGACGCGGGTATGGATCCA
This sequence comes from uncultured Candidatus Saccharibacteria bacterium, assembly GCA_964438675.1. Taxonomy (GTDB): domain Bacteria; phylum Patescibacteriota; class Minisyncoccia; order Phycocordibacterales; family Phycocordibacteraceae; genus Phycocordibacter. The sequence continues at coordinate 6,454 of CAYTKJ010000018.1, read as the reverse complement.
TACCCAGCTAAAACTGAACGATCCCACACGCTACACCAAGCGCTCGTTGCTTTTGAAGACTTAGAGAGCAAAAAAACCACTGTAACTCTGGTGGGTCGCATTATGTCGCTTCGCGGGCAGGGTGGAATTTTGTTTGCTGACCTGTATGACGGCACCGGCAAGTTACAAGCACTGATACGAAAGGATGACGTCGGTGAGAAGGACTTTGATTTGTTTGTCAGCGCGGTGGATGCAAGTGATTTTATTGAAGTGACAGGTACGCTACTTTTATCTAAGCGTGGAGAAAAGTCAGTTGCCGCAACTGGTTGGCGCATGCTTGCTAAGTCGTTGCGTCCCGTGCCGAGTGAGTGGTACGGACTCAAAGACGAGGACGAGCGGTATCGTAAACGCTACTTGGACATTCTGTTAAACCCTGAGGTGTCGGAAATGATACGCAAGCGATCGGTGTTTTGGAATGTGATTAGAAAGTTTATGCTCGACCGTTCGTATGTGGAAGTAGAGACTCCAACGCTTGAGACGCTCACTGGTGGAGCAGAAGCTCGACCGTTCATTACACACCACCATGCGCTCGATATAGATGTGTATCTACGAATTTCGGTTGGTGAGCTCTGGCAGAAGAAGTTGTTAGTCGCCGGACTTCCTAAGGTATTTGAAATAGGAAGGATATTTAGAAACGAAGGGATGTCGGCTGAGCACGCAAACGACTACACATCGTTTGAGTTCTACTCTGCGTATGAGGACGCGACGACAGGCGTGCCCTTGCTCAAAGACTTGTATCGCACTGTTGCGCAGGAAACCTTTGGCACTACCAAGTTTTCTATACGCGGGTTCGACATAGATTTGGCCAAGGAGTGGGAGCAGTATGACTATAACGAGTTACTGCAAAAAGAGTTCGGCCTTGACCCCCGCACGGTTACGCTGAGTGAGGTGCAAGCTGAGCTTAAGAAGCAACAGATACCATTTGAATCGAATGCAGACCTTGGGAGGTGTGTAGACCTGTTGTGGAAGAAGATACGAAAGTCTATTGCGGGCCCTGCGGTTTTGACCGGCATGCCGCTCTACCTTGAGCCCCTTGCTAAAAAGTCCGTAAGTGACCCACGAGTAGTTGAGCGCTTCCAGATCTTGATTGCAGGTACCGAGCTCGGTAAGGCGTTTAATGAGCTTAATGACCCCATTGACCAGCACGAGCGTTTTGCTGCCCAGCAGGCACTCAGAGATAAGGGGGACGAGGAGGCTCAGATGGCTGATTATGAGTTCGTAGAGGCTCTGGAGTATGGCATGCCACCGGCGTTCGGGTTTGGCGTGTCAGAGCGTCTTTTTAGCTTCCTTGTCGATAAACCTATACGTGAGGCACAGATCTTTCCACTAATGCGGCCACGAGAATAGTCTTTTAACCTGACTGCTCCTCGAAAATGGGGCGGTTTTTTAATACCCAAAAAGTGGGGATAAGTACCCTCTAGTGGGACCAAGTGGGATAGAGTGGGATATACTTGGGAAATGATGATCGGCGAGTACACGCACACGCTCGATGAAAAGAAACGCCTGTCACTGCCAGCGAAGTTTAGAAAGGTCTTAGGAAAGGGTGCGGTCATAACGCGTGGGCTCGACCACTGTCTTGCTATCTACTCTGCTGAGTCATGGAAAAAGATTTTAGAAAAAATGTCCGGACTGTCCATGGGGGCAGGAGACTCGCGTGGATTTAACCGTTTTATCCTCTCGGGCGCGGTCGAGTTCGAGGCAGACTCGGCAGGTCGCATACTGATTCCCGATTACCTGAAAAAGTTTGCGCACCTAAGGTCGAAAGTAGTATTTGCAGGCGTAGGTGATCGCGTAGAAGTGTGGGACGACGAGCGATGGGCTATGTATACCAAGCACATTGAGCATCAGGGCGACCAGATAGCAGAGCGACTCGGTGAAATTGGCGCACTATGAGCACACACACCTCAGTACTGTTAGACGAGTCAGTAGCGGCACTGAATCTCGAACCGCGAGCAGTGGCTATTGATGCAACCGTGGGGCAGGGTGGGCATACGGAGAAGATTGCAGCGCTTGTAGGTGCGCACGGTACGGTACTTGCGCTCGATGCTGATGAGGAGTCGCTTGCAAAAGCACAAGAGCGACTGCAGGGAGTTAATGCACACCTCATTTTTATTCATGGAAATTTCAGAAACTTAAAAGCACACGCAGCTCGTGCTGGTATTGCGTCTGCTGACGGAATTCTCTTTGACCTTGGCTGGCACTCGGGGCAGCTTATGAGCGGTAGAGGCTTTTCATTCAACGAGGATGCACCGCTTGTGATGACGTTGAACGTGCACCCAGAGCCTTATCAGATAACAGCAGCAGATATTATTGCAAACTGGGACGAGGAAAGCCTCACAACACTTTTTCGTGAAAACGGAGAGCGCTTTGCGGGACGCATTGCACGGACCATCGTTGAGACTCGTCAGAGGGATCCGCTCGTGCGATCAAAACAACTTGCAGACCTAGTCACCAGTGCAGTTCCCAAGGCGTGGCAGCACAGACGTATACATGCCGCGACAAAAGTGTTCCAGGCGCTCCGCATTGCAGTTAACGACGAGTTCGGCGCACTCCGCAGCGGAATTACAGATGCACTTGAGCTCCTTGCACCGGGCGGTCGTCTCGCCATTATTACTTTTCACTCTGCTGAAGATAGAATTGTGAAACATGCACTGAAGGCAGCTGCACAAGGTGGTCAGGGCACGATAGTAACCAAAAAACCCGTTACACCTACTCGCAGTGAAGTGATCGCTAATCATCGCGCTCGATCCGCCAAACTTAGAATATTTAAAAAACATGACTAAACGACAAAAAATATCGTATGCGCAAAAGCAGCTTCCATTTGCTGTGCAGAGCAGGGCGCTCGCTGAGCCATTTCGTCGTGAGTGGCGTGCAGTAAGTCTTGCGGCGGGACTTGCACTCGCACTCTCTGTGCTCTATGGGTATGCGGTGGTCAGTTCGATCGCGCATGTGTCGTACCGTGAATCGGCATTGAAAGAAGTACGAGCACTTACCACCGAGCGCGGTTCGCTCGAGCAAGCATATCTTGCAAAAACAAGTGGTATAACAGAGAAGTACGCTCGTGGACTCGGGTACGGTGACACAAAGGAGAGAATCTTTGTAGCACGCCCAGACACACTATCGTACGCTCCTGATGCGCGCTAAGTTTAGGTCTCGCATTCGAATACTTGCAGCGGCGATGGCAGTCGTCGCACTTTTGATTATTGGAAAACTGTATCTAGTACAAGTGGTGCACGGAGAGTCGTATCGTTTACGCGCCGAAGACCAGCAAATAGCACCACGTGCGCACGAAGTCAGTCGTGGTTCTATCTTTTTTACTGATAGAGATGGAAACCATATTTCTGCAGCGACCATTCAGTCTGGCTTTACACTTGCTCTGAATCCACAAAAAATCAAAGATCCTGAGGCGACGTTTGCAACGCTTAAGATGCTCGTGCCGTCACTGTCTGAAGAGGTATTTATGGCCGCCGCTAGAAAGATAACTGATCCATACGAGGAGGTGGCACGACGGCTCGACGACGGCACAGCTGCGGCGGTAACTGCGACAAAACTTCCCGGCGTTCGCGTCTTTAGAGAACGCTGGCGTCTTTATCCTGGCGGATCGCTTGCCGCGCATGAGGTGGGATTTTTAGGGTATGCGGAAGATGGCGTTACGATTACGGGGCGGTATGGCATCGAAAAGACATACAACAATGTGCTCGAACGCAAGGAGTCCGGTGTATCGATCAATTTTATTGCAGAACTATTTACGAACGTGCGCGACAGACTTTCACCTGTCGCACGAGAGGCTGGCGGCGACGTGATTACTTCTATAGAGCCGACCGTGCAAAAATATCTTGAGGAGGCATTAGAGCAGTACAGTGCGGCGTGGAAAACTCCGCGCGTAGGTGGTGTGATCATTGATCCAAAGTCCGGTGCAATTATTGCGATGGCATCGTATCCAACATTCGACCCGAACAGCATAGATACGGCAGACCCTGCGGCGCTCACGAACGGGCTAGTGTCATCTGTGTATGAATTTGGCTCTACCATGAAACCTATCACCATGGCGGCAGCACTGGATGCAGGTGTGGTGACGGCTGCATCAACGTATAACGACACCGGAACGCTCACGATTGACCAAAAGACTATATCAAACTTTGATGGTCGCCCGCGTGGAGTCGTACCTATGCAAGAAGTGCTTAGTCAGTCGCTTAACATCGGCATTGCGCACATTGTGCAAAAGCTTGGTCCAACAGAATTTAGAGAATACCTTGAGCGTTTTGGTATCACAGAAGAAACAGGAATTGATCTTCCCAGCGAGGCCACACCGCTCACAAGAAACTTGGACAGCCCACGTACCGTCGAGTACATCACTGCTGGGTATGGGCAAGGGGTCGCACTTACACCAATCGCCATGACGCGCGCACTTGCCACACTTGCAAACAAAGGGTCGGTGCCTTCACCGCACGTGGGAGTCGAGGTACAGTACCCAGGTGGGGTGCGAAAGGAGACTGGCTGGGCACCACCACGTCAGGCGATCAGCGAAGCGTCTGCGCTTGAAGTGACACGAATGCTAGTCGCAGTAGTTGACGATGCACTTCGTGGTGGCGGCAAAAAAATCCCAGAGTTGTCGGTAGCGGCAAAAACGGGCACAGCACAAATTGCAGACCCTGTGCGTGGCGGGTACTATACTGACAGGTACCTACACTCGTTTTTTGGGTACTTTCCGGCCTATGATGCTCGATTCCTCGTATTCCTTTATTCGGTTGAACCTGTGGGAGCTCAGTATGCGTCGGAGACTTGGACTGACCCCTTCTTTAGCATTGCAAAATTTCTTATGACGTACTACCACATAACCCCTGACCGTGCTGTCCTACAAATTGCTCCATGAAAGAACTATTTAGAGATCTCATTGTTCGCCTCGTCACACTTGAGGCGAGGGCAGTCCTCAGAAAGTATCAGCCGAAAGTCATATTGGTGACTGGCTCTGTAGGTAAAACAAGTGCAAAAGATGCACTCTTCAGCATACTGTCACCGCAGCACTTTGTCCGGAAGAGTCAAAAAAGCTTTAACTCAGACATTGGTGCACCTCTTACCATATTGGGTATTCCGAATGGGTGGGCTAACCCTATTCGCTGGCTGAGGAATTTAGTTGAGGGAGCGATGCTGGTATTACTGCGTGCGCCGTATCCTGAGTGGCTCGTCATAGAGGTGGGTGCTGACCGCCCTGGTGACATAACACGCTCTCTGTCGTGGATACGACCGCGTGTGGTGGTGGCAACTCGCTTTCCCACGGTTCCAGTACATGTTGAGTTTTACGACTCTCCAGAGGCAGTGCAGGGCGAGGAACTGTCTCCCTTGTGGTGGCTCAAGCCGGGCGGAGTCGCGGTCGTAAACGCAGACGACGATGTGGTGAGCGTCGCAGAGTTGCCCGAGGGAGTCGAGCGTATCTCATTTGGATTCAGTGCAGGTGCAACTGTGCGGGCGCAGCGAGTTAAAACTCTGACTGAACGCAAGCTGCCGCGTGGAGTTTCATGTGACGTTGTATATGGCTCCGAGCGTGCACATGTGTCTCTTATTGGGGTCGTGGGGCTTGGTCACGTGTATGCGGCGCTTGCAGGTATTGCTGGGTCGCTTGCTATTGGTGTACCGCTTGCTACAGCGTGTGCAGCACTGGAAAACCATGAAGCACCTCCTGGGCGTATGCGCCTCATACCTGGACTGCGCGGTTCAATCATAATTGACGATACCTATAACGCATCGCCTGTCGCTGTTGAAGAAGCACTTGCAACCCTGAGGCACATACCAAACTATGGTAGACGAATCGCCGTTTTGGGTGACATGCTTGAGCTCGGGGCGTACTCGGTCTCCGAGCATCAAAAGGCAGGAGCTCTCGCTGCACAATCCACCGATCTACTTATTACAGTCGGTGTACGTGCAAGAAAAATAGCAGAAGCGGCGGTAGAGAAGGGTATGCTACAGGACTCTATATTTCAATTTGACCGCGCGCTCGATGCAGCTGAGCATTTGAAAAGTGTAGTAGGGGCAGGGGATGTGTTACTCGTAAAGGGTTCGCAGGGAATGCGTCTTGAGCGCACTGTGCGCGAACTGATGAGTTCCCCAGAACGTGCCACCAAACTCCTGTGTAGGCAGGATAAGGAGTGGATGGTGCGCTAGGCAGTCTCGGTTTAGATAAAAACTACGAGGCTAAGCTTTTTAGGACGTGGTGACCCTACAGGGAAACGCCCGTGGCTAAACTGCTTGACAGTTTGCCTGGGCACCGACTCGTCCGCTCTCGCGAACTCCGTCGTTCGATTTCCTGTTGGGGCCCAGTGGGTACTAAAAAACCGGAGACATGCTCCGGTTTCTAAGTACCCATGAGAGTATACCGCGCCGCTAGAACCTATTTCCAGTCGCAAAGCGACTGACTTCG
>CAYTKJ010000017.1:0-11259 GCA_964438675.1 uncultured Candidatus Saccharibacteria bacterium | reverse complement strand
ACCTATTTTAAAGCGAATTGCTAGCAATACCATTGCGCCTCGCGGACTCGGCGCCTGCGCCCGCCGCGAGGCGCGTGCGGTCGTCACGCATACTTTTCTGCTGAAAAGTTGCGCGACCCCGACTCGGCCGTCTTCACGGCCTCTGTCTCTGAAACGCTCCATGTATTCGCGTTTCAGCCTCGCCCTACCTCTCTTGCTTTCTTTTTTCGCGGGGGGGATTCAAAAAATGAGGGGTGTTTGGCCAGACGCGTTGTCGCCGATAGCGCCAAAGGCCATTACTGGAACAAATACAAAGACCGTCAAAGTCAGGACAAGAAACACCTTTCGCATGAAGGCAGTATAACGTAAAAAGTCAGCGGTTAGCTGACTTTTTCACTGGCCCTTCTTGTGGTTTAGCTGAAGTTAGTTGCTACTTAGGTTTTTTAGATTTAGAAAAATACATCGCAAGGATAAAGGTTAGTAGCAGTGCAACACTACCGGTAGCAGCATCCGTTCCCCCCTCAACTTTACCAGGGACACTCAGCAATGGCTCCGAAATAATACCCTTATTAATAAGAGCTTCTTCTGCACGGATAACTCCAAGGTTCACAAGAGCCCCTAGACTAGCAGCAGAAGCTATTCGAAGATATATGTTTTCCATAGGTTAAAGTTATCACACCAATCCTATTTTGTCAAGAGCGATCGAACATCCCCGGGCTATAGATGGATTCGGTCATGATGAGGGTGTGCGGACACGAATAAACTTCCTGACGGAAGTTTTTCGCGATCCACGGCTCGGTATTTTTGCCTCAGTGATAGGTCTTCCAATAACTAAAAGTGATGCTCCATGTCGGAGAAGTATAATAAGCATCAAAGCGCGATTTTGGCTTCCGCAAAATCGCTCCACATTCTTAATTCCGAACAAGTTACTTCAGGTGCCGGGGGAGAGACTTGAACTCTCATGAGGTTGCCCTCGCACGATTTTGAGTCGTGAGCGTCTACCATTTCGCCACCCCGGCGAGTGAGGAGCGTCGCGAGTGCTTGCACTCATGACGTCCGAGCGAAGCTGGGGAAAGGTTACCTTACCCCGGCATGCTATATTTCTACCATGTCGACAGGGAATTTCGAAAACAATGCCATTTTCTGGATAGAGGTAGAGAAAATCAGACCAAACCCGTTTCAACCACGAACAGAATTTGATGAGGCGGCGCTCAAGGCGCTGTCCGACTCAATACGTCAGTACGGAGTCTTGCAGCCGCTCACGGTCACACGCCTTGAGGAGCAAAAGGAAGACGGCGGGCTCACCACTTTTTACGAGCTTATTGCTGGCGAGCGTCGGTTGCGCGCATCTAAGATGGCAGGACTTACGCGTGTACCAGTAACCATTCGCTCTGGCGAGGACACACGACTAATGAAGCTCGAGCTTGCAATAATTGAAAACGTACAACGCGAAGACCTTAATGCGATTGACCGCGCGCGCGCGTTTGATCGGCTACAAAAGGAATTTAAGCTAACTAATACCGAGATAGCCAAAAAGGTAGGGAAGAGTCGTGAGTACGTAGCAAACACATTACGCCTCTTGATGCTTCCCTCGAAGATCCAACAAGGTGTCATGGGCGGCGCTATAACCGAGGGACATGCGCGCGCACTACTCATGCTTATCGATCGTCCTGAGGAGCAGGACGCTCTGTTTCGTGATATTCAAATCCGTAAGTTGTCTGTCCGAGATGTCGAGCGCATGAGTCGAGAAATCGCCGTTGAAAAAGCGCGCAGGCGTGACATTCCGCCCGAGCTCGTGCAAATAGAAATGCAGTTCGCTGAGTCGCTTGGCACTAAAGTAGAAATTAGACCACAAGAGCAGGGCGGGAAAGTAATCATTAGTTACTTTTCGCCTGAAGACTTGCGGACTATTCTTGCGCAGCTCGAGAAGCAGAACACCGCTCAGTCTGCAACGCCCGCACTTTCTGCAATCCCCGCTGCGCCGGAGGAACCATTAGTCATGCAGGACGATGTGCCTAAGAAGGACGAGGACGAATTTAACCTTTCGACTTTTTCGATCTAGGTTTTTTCTGCAGTCCGAGCGTGTTCCTGATATGCTTACGCGCGCCCGCAGTCTTTACAAATGCAAGCCATTTACGATTCGGGGCCCCATCTTTGCGAGTCTTGATCTCTACATGGTCGCCATTCATGAGTTCAGTTTCTAACGTGACGAGCTTTCCATTGACTAGGGCACCTGTCGCACGGTCACCAAGATCAGAGTGAATTGCATAGGCAAAATCGACCGGTGTTGCACCAGTGGGTAGGTCGATAGCGTCACCAGCAGGGGTAAAAGTAAAAATGCGTTCTGCGAGGTAGTCTTGCTTAAGGATCTCGGGGATGTGTGCGGTGTCAGACTCTTGGAGTGTTTGTGATAGCTCTGCCAGCCATTTAACCTGCCCATGCTTATATGATAGGTGTGATACAGAGCCAAACTGTGACTCCCTGTGCATCTCATGTGTGCGGATTTGGATTTCTATCGTAAGGCCACGCGGTGTCGTGACCGCTGTGTGTATGGAGCGGTACCCGTTTGGTTTAGGGTACGCAATGTAGTCTTTCACTCTTCCTGGTATTGGCCGCCACGTGCTATGCACTACACCCAGGACCCGATAGCAGTCGCCTATAGTCGGTACGATGATACGGATCGCAAAGAGGTCGTAAATGCGCTCCACGGCCCCGTCCTTTTTTCGTAACTTTTCCGCAAAGCTGGCGAGTCCCTTCACGCGCATTTCAGATGAAAAGTCGCGTATTCCTGCTAGTCCGAGTTCGCGCTTTATATCCTTCAGTGCTTCTGTGAGTGACACCTGCATTTCACTCGTCTTTTGGGTCATAAACTCGTCCGCGGCCGCGTAGCCGTTAGGGTTGACCACTTTAAACGCAAGATCTTGTAGTTGAGACTTAAAGTACCCCATACCAAGGCGTTCAGCGATTGGCACATATATTTCAAGTGTCTCTTGCGCAATACGAAGCTGTTTTCGCTCTTCAACAAACTGTATGGTCTCCATATTGTGGAGGCGGTCAGCGAGCTTTATCACGATCACGCGTACATCTGCAGCGGTAGCAACGAGCAGGCGACGCAGACTTTCCACGTGTCTCTCTAGTCCGCGGTACTTGAGCTTCGATAGCTTGGTCACAGACTCGACTAAAAAACCAATGGTGGGTCCAAAATCATGTACCAACTCCTTCAACGTATACGGCGTGTCTTCTATAGTGTCGTGGAGTATCCCGGCTGCGATAGTGTCGCAGTCCATACCAAAGTCCGCGAGTGTTTGTGCAATTGCTAAGGGGTGCACAATGTACGGCTCGCCAGATTTTCTGAGCTCGCCTCCGTGTACTCGCTCAGCAACGTCGTATGCTCGACGAATAATCTCTCGATCGGAAGCCGTTCCTGAGCGCATCGCATCTAAGACGCTGTCAGTAGGGTGTGACATGTATGCAGTGTACGTTATCCACGCAAAAACTGTTGCGCCTCGGCCACAGTAAGCTTTTCTGCATCAGCGGCAGGGACGGCGACGCGCCTAAACCCCTTCTTGAGAAAGAATCCAGCCTTCGACTTGTAGAGGTATATTTTCTTTTTTGTTTTCGGATGTTCACCGACTTCACGCACTATTTCAGTACCAGCGCGTACCTTTTTTGGTTCAGCAAGGATCTCGAGTGCTCGTGCAAATGATATGTCGTATGGATCGTCGCCCTTTTTAAGTGAGCGAAAGTCACCGTTATGTACAATAAATGGTCCGAAGCGCCCAATGCCAGCTGTAACTGGCTTACCTGATTCTGAGTGTGTACCCAGGTCGCGTGGAAGCGAAAGCAGTTTGAGTGCCTCCTCTAAACTAATCGCATCCGGTGTGAGTGGTGGAGGAATGGATGCTTTGCGTGACGTCTTTTTGTCAGCTCCCATTTCCACGTATGGACCAAAGCGTCCAGTTTTAGCAAAAATCGGTTCTCGCGTTTCAGGGTGCACACCTAGTGGTTCACTGTCTTTAATTTCTCCTCCGTTTTCAAGCCGCGCACCTTTACAATCAGGGAAGCGCGCGCATGACATAAACACACCGTTCTTTCCAAGTTTCATGACCATCGACGCATTGCAGAGTGGGCAGGGGAATTCTTGTGGCGCGTCGCCTAGTGTAGTGAGCTTGTCTATGTGCTCCTTTTCTTTTACGTCAGCATGAAATGGCGTATAAAAATCTTTTAGCGTTTCTGCGTACTCGCGCTCCCCGCTCGCTATTTGGTCGAGCTCGTTCTCCATCTCTGCAGTAAATGAATCAGAAATATATTTTGCAAAGTGCACCTCAAGAAAAGTAGAGACCACATCGCCCGTTGCAGTGGGGCGTAGCGCGCGGCCCTCCTTGACTACATACTCGCGGTCGATAATGGTCTTAATAATAGAGGCGTACGTTGATGGTCTGCCAATGCCTCGCTTTTCGAGCTCCTTTACGAGTCCCGCCTCGGTATATCGTGCGGGTGGTTGGGTAAACTTTTCTTCGTCGCGTATCTCAAGTAGGGTGAGTTTCTCCCCTTCGGTTACTTTAGGTAACACCACTTCTTCACCTTTTGCACGAGGGTCTGCTGCGAGCCACCCATCAAAGGCTATCACTGAACCGGTAACGGTAAAATCTGGTACCCCCTCGGTCCGCGCAATGATTTTACTGCGTGTCAGTATTGCGTCCTTCATTTGGCTCGCTATAGTGCGCGAGCGAATAAGGTCATAGAGTCGCTCTTCTTCCTCAGTGGCTCCTGCGCTTTTCTTCTTAACGTCTGTTGGGCGAATAGCTTCGTGAGCTTCTTGTGCGTTTTTACTCTTAGTTTTGTATGCTCGCACTTCAAGATACTCTTTTCCATATGTTGCACTCACGTATGTATCGATGGCAGTGAGTGCAACGCCGGCGAGATTCATCGAATCTGTGCGCATGTAGGTTATGTGTCCTTGTTCGTAGAGCTTCTGCGCAACACGCATGGTGCGTGAAGGGGAAAATCCAAGTCTGCTAGACGCCGCTTGTTGCAAAGTGGAGGTAGTAAATGGGGGACGTGGCGCCCGCTTCATAGGGGCAGATTCAACCCCAGCAACACTCCAGGCTCCGAGTCGCCCCTTCTCGACTATGTCGTCAGCCTCTTTTCGACCATTTGGTTCAACAACTGCGGTTGTTGCAATTGTCTCGCCATTTTTAGTTTTAAAATCCGCAGTGATCACAAAAAACTGTTCGGGTACAAATGCTCGTATCTCGCGCTCCTTTTCAACAAGGATACGTAGTGCGGGGCTCTGGACGCGCCCAGCAGAAAGTCCGTAGCGGACTTTCTTCCAGATAAGACCAGAGAGGTCATAGCCGACGAGGCGATCAAGTACGCGCCGCGCCTCTTGGGCGCGGCGCAAGTTCTGGTCGATAGCGCGCGGGTTCGCCACAGCTTCTGTGACGGCACTTTCCGTGATCTCATTAAACACAACGCGCTTAGGCTTCTTGAGTTTTGCAACCTCTGCGACGTGCCATGCTATGGCTTCTCCCTCGCGGTCGGGGTCGGTGGCTAGGAGTACCTCGTCTGCCTTTCCCGCTGCCTCTTTTATTTTTGCTATCACGTCTGCCTTTCCTGGGGTCACGACATACCGAGGTACAAAACCGCTGTCTATGTCTATCGCGTCTTTAGACGACTTAGGCAAGTCTCGGACATGCCCCACAGACGCAAGAACTTTATAGCCCTTGCCTAGGTACTTTTCTATGGTCTTCGCCTTTGCGGGAGACTCTACTATGACGAGCTTCACCACCTAAGTAGTACGGTATACCTATGGTATCTGTCAAATCTGAAGTGGGGAGTGAATCAAAACGCGAGAGTAGTCTCGTTCAGGAGAGATCCAGATATATAGGAGCGTGATCGGAGCCAGCACGGTTTCTGGACACGCCAAACTTCGTCACCGTGAGCGAGTGCGAAACTAGTATGTGGTCGAGTTGTGAGCGGGAAAAACCATGCGTGACTAAGCCTCTGAGCGGGTTTACGAGTCCTTCGTCTGCAAAGTATTTCTGCCACAGCGCACGCTCGTTAAACCAAGGAAGCGACTCGCGTAGGCGGGCGCCGAGCAGCCAACTTAAGATTTTAATCGGACCAAACTCTAGTATGTTAAAGTCACCTGCGATCACGGCTGGTTTTTCTATAGACTGTATGATTTTTCTAAACTCTTCCGCACGAAGTGTTGGCGCAGAGAGGGTTAGGTGTGCTGAGACGACAGTAAGAGTACCGTCCTGTGTCTCTATGCGCGCAGCTGCCACATTTCTATTCCACGTGCGCGCCCAGCCCAGTGGTCGCATAAGCATGATGACGAGCTTTGTGCGGAGCTTCAGTGGGAGTGATTCGAGGTGTATAGTCTGAGCGTCAGTGAGCGGTGTGCGAGAAAGAATAACGTTATAGTAGGTTAGCTCAGCTCCGCCGTACACGCGCTCAGAGTCAACGACAAAGTGACTGTACGGATACAGTGCACACAGTCGTTCCAAAAGGGGTGTCGGTACTTCTTGTAAGCAGAAGACATCTGCACCAGAGTCACGCACCAGTGCCAGCACAGCCTCGTACCGCTTGTTGTAGCAGTACATGTTCCAACTCATGATACGCATAGTCCTTATACTAACTTACGAATATTCCCAAGTGACTCCGCGATAAGTCCGCGGATTTCCATTTGTGCGAGTAGTACGTTGGTGTCGCCTGTTGGGAGGCCGAGTTCGCGGATAAGCTCGTCACGAGTGACAGGCTCCTGAAGGAGCGCTAGCACCTCCTCTTCTTCGCTCGTTAAGGACATGGTTTCAATATTTTTTTCTTCGACAATACCGACAGCTTCCAGTATGTCACTTGCAGAACGGCACGACACTGCCCCCAGCTTCATAAAAATGTGGCCACCAGCACCACCCTCTGAAAACACGGAGTGGGGCACCACTAAGAGTTCACGATTATAGTCGACAGTGAGTCGTGCGGTAATCAGTGTGCCTGAGCGGACCCCAGCCTCAATAACAACCACTGCGTCTGAGACGCCGACCATAATGCGATTACGTTTTGGAAAAAAGTGTACACGCCCCTTCTCGTCCGGAGGAAACTCAGAGACTAGTGCACCACCAGACGCGAGTATTTCTTGCGCGAGCCACTTGTGCGTTGCGGGGTACAGCGCCTCGTCGTTAAGCCCTGAGCCGGGGAAGGCAATTGTCGGCAGTCCGTACTTAAGTGCTGCGCGGTGTACCGCGCCGTCCACACCTAGTGCCATTCCGCTTACAATAGCTACTGGATAGTCTGCAAGTCCTGAAACAAGGTGGTCGACTACATCCTTCCCGTATTGGGACATATTGCGCGAGCCGACAATGGTTATCATCTTTCGCTCAGGCGAGGGAATGGTCCCGCGCACCCACAAGTACTCGGGTGGCTCGGGGATTTCACGAAGCTGTGGCCAATACTCGTCCGGAAGGAGTTTGTCCATAGTTTTGTCAGTGGTACTATAATAATTATACTCCTATGTTGGACATTACATTCATTCGCGAAAACCCAGACATCGTGCGCGCGGCAATTCAGAACAAACGCTCGGAGCCGGTAGACATTGACGTGCTATTAAAATATGCTGACGAACGCAAAAATCTGTCACAGAAAATTGATGAAGTAAACCGTCAACGAAACGAGGCACAGAAAAAACGTGACATAGAGGAGGGTAAGCGACTGAAGGACGAGCACACAGCGCTCGAGGCGCAGTACACAGAAGTAGAAAAGTCGTATGTTGCGCTCATGCTTAAGCTTCCAAACATTCCGTCGCCCGATACGCCCGTAGGACTTTCAGAAGATGAAAATAAAACGCTTCGTGTGGTGGGTGAAAAGGCGACTTTTAATTTTACCCCTAAGCCGCACTGGGAAGTGGGCGAGGAGCTCGGGATTATAGATCAGGAAACAGCAAGCGATGTGTCTGGGGCCCGGTTCACCTACATCAAGGGCGACCTCGCATTAATGCAATTCGCGCTTCTTAATCTTTCAATGTCGATTCTGACCAATCAAGAAACATTGCAAGGAATAGCTGACCGTGCAGGACTTGCAGTTTCAACCAAACCATTCATTCCTGTTGTACCACCGTACATGATGAAGTCCTCAGTGATGAATCGCATGGCACGCCTGCACCCGATTGATGAGCGGTACTATTTTGAAAAGGATGATGTGGTGCTTATTGGTTCTGCTGAACACACACTGGGTCCCATGCACATGGATGAAGTACTACCAGAAGCCATGCTTCCGCTCAGGTACGTTGGGTACTCTCCAGCGTTCCGACGCGAGGCCGGGACATACGGTAAGGACGCGCGAGGACTCATACGTCTACATCACTTCGACAAGGTAGAAATGGAAACGTTTGTGCGGCCACAAGATGGGTATCTTGAGCAAGATTTTATCGTGGCACTGCAAGAGCACTTCATACAATTACTTGGGCTCCCCTATCAGGTCATACTGAAATGTACAGCGGATCAAGGAAACCCTGACCATCGTGCTATCGATATGGAAACGTGGATGCCTGGACAGCAGGCGTATCGCGAGACGCATACATCAGACTACATGGGTGGGTATCAGGCACGCCGACTCAATACGAAAGTTAAGTACGCCTCCGGTGAAAACGAGGTCCTGCACATGAACGATGCGACGTTAGTGGCCATGGGTCGCATGCTTGCCGCAATTATTGAGAACTATCAACTCTCTGATGGTACGGTGCGTGTGCCGCGTGCGCTTCAGCAATATGTCGGCAAAGAGATCATCAGTAAGGCTTAAGGACCGGCGTCAGCGAGAATCATACGTCCTGTACGGGGTGGTATTTGTGTTGGTGAGCGCTGCACTTGTCGGTACTGCATACGTGACACGCCTCCCGGATGTGACCATTAGTAGTATCTCAGTAACCGGAGCTGTGCATGTGGACGTTGGTGCAGTTTCATCAACTGTTGAAGCGGTGCTCGATGGTTCATACGCGCTAGTGGTACCGAAGCGCATGTCGTATGTGGTCCCGCAGGGTGCTGTTGCAGCTGCGGTGGTACATGCATTCCCAGGTGTTGAATCAGTACAGGTCGAGCGTACGTCGACACGGTCACTCCTGGTGCGCATTACTGAGCGCACCCCCCATGCGCTCTGGTGTGCAGAAACTTGCTACCGTATGGACGCGTATGGACTTGTGTTTGCACCTGCAGAACCAAAAGACATCTATCGTGTGTATGAGGGTGGTGCACTTGAGATTGGTCAGATTTTTCTTTCGGGAGACTTCCAGGATTTTGACAGATTTGTGACCCTTGCTGAAGGTCTGTCACCCTCCCGCATACCGCGTGTACGCATTGACGGTACAGATGCATTTTTATATTTAGAAAACGGAGGAGAAGTGCGGGTCATGCATACTGCCGACCCAGAGAGTACCGCCGCTCGACTCGAGGCAATATTTACCTCAAACTCTTTTGAAATAGCAAAAACACTTGAGTACGTCGAGCTTCGCTTTGGCAACAAAGCGTTGGTCAAGTATCGCGAGTAAGGTATGCTACTTGCGTGAATCGAACAACGATCAATTTCCAAGATATACCGGACGCACCTGGAGTGTACTTCTTTAAACGCGCAAGTGAAGTGGTGTATGTCGGTAAAGCCACATCCTTGAGAAGTCGAGTGCGTAGCTATTTTGATGGACAACTTCTTGAGAAGCGTGGACCAGTTGTTGAAAAAGCAGTACGCGATGCAACTCAGGTCGTGTGGCAGGAGACAGACTCCGTACTTGAGGCACTCCTTCTAGAAGCCCGTCACATAAAAAAATTGAAACCGTACGGAAACACACAGGAAAAGGATGATAAAAGTTTTAAGTATGTTGTTATTACAAACGATACGTTCCCACGTATCCTAACCGTGCGCGGTCGCGAACTTTCGTCACGTGTGGCGCCGAAGGCACGGAAATACGTATTCGGCCCATTTACGCAGGGCGGGTCGCTCATAGAAGCGCTAAAGATTATTCGCCGCATTTTTCCATACTTTGACGAGCGCAGTCGAGAAATTAAAACCCTACGGTTTAACCAGTCTATCGGTGTCTACCCAGATATCAGTGCTGCGGCGTACGCTCGCACGATCCAACACATCAGGCTGTTGTTTGAGGGTAAGAAAAAGACACTGCTCAAGTCTCTTGAGCGCGAGATGCAGCGCGCGGCGCGTAATAAGGAGTTTGAGGCTGCACAGGCATGCAAGCGGCAGCTTTTTGCTCTCACACATCTCCAAGATAGTGCGCTCATTAAAGACGAGTATCGAGCCCCACACTCGGTGGGGTACAGGATAGAGGCATACGACACCGCACACCTCGGAGGTTCCTCGCCGCGCGGCGTAGTGGTCGTTGTCGTAGACGGCGAGCCAGTCAAGGCCGAGTACCGTACCTTTACGATACGGAACGGAAAAAAGGGTGATGATCTAGCTGCACTCACCGAAATACTCACGCGACGTTTCTCGCACCACGAGTGGGAGATACCGAAACTGATAGTGATAGATGGCGGGCGCACACACCTCACTCATGCGACGAATGTGTTGCGTGGGCTTACCTATACTGGGGACATATGCGCGGTCGTGAAGGATCATACGCATAAAGCACGTGACGTACTTGGTAGGAAGTCAGTTACGAGCGTTCACACTTCCTCAATCCTTCTTGCAAATGCCGAGGCACACCGTTTTTCCCTAGGGCGCCATCGCCGTGCACTAAGAAAAAGGGTACAGTGAGTATATGCACAAGGACGAACACGAAGCACTGGTAGCAAAGCTCAAGAATCCAGATGAACTCGCACGGTATCGTGCTGACTGCGATGGGTATAAGACGGGATGGGTGGCGTCAGTGCTCGGTACTCTTTTGGTCGGCGCAGGGACTTTGGTGTATGGAAAAAAACCTTCGTATGAAAAGTTTAAAGCAGTCGAAGTTATTGCGCGGATTCCGTACCAGTCGTGGGAGTCGGTAGCGTACACGTACCTCACCGCATTTTATGGTGACGAGCATCGCGCGATGCGCCTTTCGCGCGTGTTACCGTTTGCGCGCCACGCGCAGGATAACGAAACGATGCACGTCGTCGTTATTACGCAGTTAGTAAAGAAATACGGGCGCAACTCGTTTGTGCGACACACACTCATCCCGCTCGTATTTTCTTTTTTCTATTACTGGACCGTGTGGGTAGTGTCTCTGTTCAACCGACGTGTTGCGTTCGAACTCAATTACCTGTTTGAATCACATGCGTACGCACAGTACACACAGTTTCT
>CAYTKJ010000016.1:0-11758 GCA_964438675.1 uncultured Candidatus Saccharibacteria bacterium | reverse complement strand
CTCGAACCTGGATTAACGGTTTTGGAGACCGTCGTTCTACCATTGAACTATAGGCCCTGCGGAAACTAAAAAGCCCCCGTAGGGGCCATTATGCCTTACTTTTTGACCTCCTTAAAGGCCACACGCTTTCTGAGCTTCTTGTCGTACTTCTTGAGCTCTATCTTTACACCTGCAAGCTTCTTCTTGTTCTTCCTGCTATAGAGCATCGTACCTGACGACGAGCGGAGCTTGAGCAGATTATCTTGTGACATAGGAACGAGTATATCCTATCCTCGGGTCTTTATCAAATGTGCGGGACACGGTTTAGATGCACTAACATCGACATGACTTGATTCAATAATATAAATATTCCCACATCCGTCTTTGTATCTCGATCCGAGGCTAATTGATGAAATTGGGGTCAGATTATCGACTATCCAAGCTTTTAATGGAGCTCCTTCGTCGCGTGACCGCGCATCAAATTTACACCCTCCTCCGTGCGTACAGTCACCTCTTGTAGAGTGTGTGCCGCCAGTAGTCGAAGTAATCACTACCTCACATCCGCAAGCGTCCTTTAGTGCCTTCGCGTTGTCGAGTGTACTTTTAGCCGTGCCTTCCATAGTAGAAACACCAGGAGCAACTGTGAGCCCGAGCTCATTTGCATATGCTCGGGCCTCTGCATCGGTCAATAGCCCAAGCTCCCCGTATGCAAACTCTTCTGTAATGGCTGCCACCTCATTACTAAGCAAGGGATCGACACTGCCAACCACGGGAGTTGTAGAATATTTAACACATTCGATGTTAGTTAGAACATTCAAATCACTGCCAGTGAGTGTACGCAACATAAGATCAACAATGAGCCATGCGGCCAACACCAGCACCAGCCCGATAAAGACGCTTGAGAAAATGCTTTTTGCTGACTCAATATTTTTTGGAGCCGTCGAGGCAGTTACGTAGAGTACACCTGCGTACGCAAACATGCCTGTCGCCACAAGCACAGAAAACGCAACCAAAAAGCGCAGTATGTTGCTCACGAGGGCAACTAGGTCACATGCTCTACATGTTTCACCCTGAGCGTACGCGCACGATGGCACTATTGGCCCCAAAAAGCCTGTCTCTGCAGCGAATGTAACAGCGGGTACCGTCAGCAGGACCGTTAATGCAAGAATTATGACTCCGCGCATGTATACAGTATACCTCACACTGTGGTATAGTCGTGGTGCGCGTCGGTGGAGGAAAGACAAACTGCTTTGTCTTTCTTTCGTTTCTGAGACTTTGTCAAAGAAAGAGCCGATGTGAGCCCCAGCAGGGCGAGCAGGCTCTAGGTGGCTACACCTACAGTGCTCTGCAGGAACAATGCGTCGGTGGTAGAGTGGTCAATTACACCAGACTGTAAATTTGGCGCCTTCGGGCTTCGTTGGTTCGAATCCAACCCGGCGCACCCACTAAGCCGGCTCCAACCCCTGGAGCCGGCTTTCTGAATAACATGCAAAAATCAATCTCTCTCAAACATGTCAGTGTCGAGTTCGGTACTAAAACTGTGCTGGACGATGTGTCTTTTACACTTACGGTCCCAGACCGCGTATGTGTTGTTGGTGAGAACGGCGAAGGTAAATCTACCCTACTGCGTCTCATTGCAGGCACAGTAGAAATAGCGAGCGGCACAGTGCACAAGTCGAACGGCGCTCGTGCCTACTATGTTGCGCAGGAATTTCTGCCTACTTACATGCGTACAACTGCACGCGAGTTTGTGCTTGCTGAAGCAGGACACACCATGTATGGAAAAGTTGAAGAAATTGCAAAAGCGCTAGGACTGAGACTAGCCACCTACGCAGACCAGCCCTGTTCCCTACTCTCAGGCGGACAGCAAAAGATACTTGCACTTGCTGTGGGAGTTGCACTCCGCCCAGACTTCCTACTCCTCGATGAGCCTGAGAATCACCTAGATATCGTGACACGCAAAAAGCTCCTGGCCATACTTTCTGCATTTCCTAATGCGCTCCTTTGCATTTCTCATGACCGATACGTTATCGACACACTCGCGGAGAAGGTAGTGGAAATTGCAGGAGGCAAGCTTTTTGTCTCTGAGGGAGGGTATGGCGACTATCGCGCTGCGCGCCTACAGCGTATCGAGGGCGAGCAGCGGGTTTTCGACACAGAAACGAAACGTATTACACAGCTCGAGAAGGCATACATCATAGCGAAACAAAAGGCCTACCGCGGTCACGACACAGCTGCGTACCGCCGCATTAAGGAAGAGCTCGGTGGACTCAAACTAGACCACAAGGAAAACAAACGGGCGAAGGATGAGTTTACAAAAATTAAAATCTCATCTTCTGCGTCTGACCTACATGCATCAAAGTTATTACTGAAAGTCAGTGACCTTACCTATCACTACGAGGGCAAGCGACCGCTTTTTAAAAAATTGTCGTTTGAGATTCGTGTGGGAAACCATATCGTACTCCTCGGAAGAAATGGCTCTGGCAAGTCCACCTTACTCAAGCTGCTGCAAGGAACGCTTACGCCCGCTAGTGGCGAAGTCACTTGGTCGCCACAGATACAGGTGCACTACTTCGACCAGCACACTACGTTTAACACACTACTGTCTGCAAGAGACATCGTGGCAGATCACTACGGCTGTTCAGATGAAAAGGCTCGAGCCATACTCGGGACTGTGAAGTTCGACCTCGACCGCATGGAGCGCCCTTTAGAAAGTCTCTCTGGAGGCGAGCGCATGAGACTTAAGTTTGCGCTTGTTTTTGGAATGAACCCCGACGTGATCGTCCTCGACGAGCCGACTAACCATGTAGATATAACGACATGGGACATTCTCTTAGAGCAGTGCAACTCGACAAAGGCAACACTTATCCTCGTGACCCACGACGAAGAATTTATTGAGAAACTAGAACGCAAGTTATTCTTTGTACTTTCTCAGTCCGAACTTCGCGTGCGCCACAAAACCCTCGACCACCTACTTGAAGAACTCGCCGCAGAATAACTGACTAACTTGCATTTTTATTATAACATGCTATAATCAAAATATGAAAAACACGTACGAAAATCAGCCTGGAGATCCTGCAGTACAGGGTGTAAATATGGTGAAACGAATCATATGCGACTTGCTTACCGGTGCTAACGTAGCACTTGTTCTAAATAACCCTGCCAGTGGCGAAGATGCAACATTCTTTGTCGTTAAAGAGCTTACTAAAGATGCTTGGTTAGCTGGTGATGAAGTAATCGCAGTTCGAGGTCCCGGAGAAGAAGAAGCTAGGGGAGCTACATATATACCCTTCACTGATTTAAGGAAGTATACTGTGAACACTTCTTACCCTACATGGGCGCAGAGCATTACATAAATGAGCTGTACCCAATCTCCCTTGAGAATCCCGAGGTAAAGATGGAGATTGTTTCGGTCACGAACAGCAAGATAGCTACTGTTGAGGATGCGGCGCAACACGCACTTGCAAATGATCCTAGACCACCAGCTCGATATAATGACCTACTCGTTCTTATTCAGGGAGAAGATCATGAGCAGATCAACATGGTGCAGAAGGAGGGAATGCGGTTTCTATTTTGTGGAGATACAGTAGTAATCGGTAACCCACAAACCAAAGAGACTACAGGTCGCTTCTCTGCTCTCATTTATGTTGCGGGGCGACTAAAGGAGATAGTGGTTAATCTTACTGAACCTTGGAACCCTGAGAGAGACAGGATTGTTGTGCTGGAGACAAAAGAAAGTAGTTTGGATAGAAAGCGCTAGACTGTGACTGAACTAGCTACGCGTGTACAGGAGTTTTTGATTTAGCTTTTGCGCGGGCAGTTTTTCTAACGTCGAACGTAAACTCGTCATTCTTCATACCAACGACGACTGCGCCGCCCTCCATAACTCCCTGATCAACCATAAACGATGCGACAGGCGTCAGGATTTTTGATTGTATGAGTCGCTTGAGTGGGCGCGCACCGTAGTGCGGATTATACCCTTGCTTCCCGAGATACTCGTACACCTCTGGCTTGATTTCCAGTTGTATCTCTTTCGTCTTGAGTCGGTCTTGTACTATCTTGACCTGCATGTCGACGATAGCTCGTATGGCCTCAGGTGAAAGAATGTTAAAGAGAATAATTTCATCAAGGCGATTCAAGAATTCTGGACGGAAGTAATCCTTAAGGGTACCGAGCACCTTGTCCTTTGTCTGATTGTATTCAGCGGCTTGGTTGCCGTGCACCTGTGAAAAGCCGAACGAAGACATTTTCTCTATAAACTCGCTACCGATGTTAGATGTGAGAATAATGATGGAGTTCTTGAAGTTAACTTTCCTACCCTTTGCATCAGTGAGGTGCCCAGAATCAAGTACCTGTAGCAGAATGTTAAATACTTCAGGACGCGCCTTCTCTATTTCGTCAAAAAGAATAACAGCATACGGACGGTGACGGATTTTTTCTGTCATGGCACCACCTTCCTCGTGTCCGACATACCCAGGCGGCGAGCCGATCATTTTTGATACCGAGTGCTTTTCCATGAACTCAGACATGTCGACTCGAATGATGGCGTTTTCGTCATCAAACATAAACTTAGCGAGCGTTCTTGAGAGCTCAGTCTTCCCTACACCAGTCGGCCCAAGGAATAGGAACGACCCTATCGGACGGTTTGGGTCTGCTATGCCGACACGCGAGCGTTTGACCGCGTCTGAGATGAGTTTGACCGCCTCGTCTTGCCCAACCACACTCTTTTTTAGTTCTTCCTCCATGCGAGCAAGTTTCTTTGCCTCAGCCTCGAGCATGCGGGAGACTGGCACACCCGTCCATCGGTTTACGACACCAGCTATTTCCGTTTCGGTCACTTCTTCTTTGAGCACACGACGAGTCTTCTGGAACTTGGTAAGCTTTGTCGTTTCTTTGTTGAGCTCTTGCTGTAGCGCTGGGAGGCGTCCGTAACGAATTTCAGCGGCACGGACGAGGTCTGCGCGCGCCTCAGCAGACTCTGCCTCAGCGCGCAGGCGCTCCATTTCCTTCTTTAATTTTCCAATAGCGGCAAGTGACTCCTTTTCATTTTTCCACTTTATCTCAAGATCTGCTGTTTCTGCTCTGAGTTCAGCAACCTCTTTTTCAATTCCCTTCATCCTGCCCTTGTCGCCCTTGCCTTCGTGGGCTGCCTCGTCCTTCTTTAACGCCTCAAACTCTATCTCTAGTCGTCTAATTTTCCGGTCAGTCTCTTCGAGGAGTGGCGGCTTGTTTTCAAGTGAGATGCGTAGCGTCGCGGCTGCCTCGTCTATAAGGTCCACTGCTTTGTCTGGTAGAAAACGATCAGAGATGTATCGACTCGACAGGTCAACTGCCGCAACAATAGCAGTGTCGGTAATACGCACACCGTGGTACAGCTCATATTTTTCACGCAGGCCGCGCAGTATGGCAATTGCGTCTTCACGGTCTGGCTCCTGCACGTACACTGGCTGAAAGCGACGAGTGAGTGCTGGATCGCGTTCAATGTGCTGCTGATACTCCTTGAGTGTCGTTGCACCGATGATGCGCATGTCGCCACGCGCCAAGGCAGGCTTTAACATGTTAGATGCATCCATTGACCCCTCGGCCGCGCCCGCACCGACCAATGTGTGAATTTCATCAACAAACAAAATCACCTTCCCGTCTGCACGTTCGACTTCCTTCATGATATTTTTCAGTCGCTCCTCAAACTCACCGCGGTACTTGGTACCCGCGATTAACAATCCGAGGTCGAGCGTAAGCAGTTCTTTATCCTTAAGAGACTCGGGCACATCGGAGACCGTCATACGTTGTGCAAGACCCTCTGCGATTGCAGTCTTACCAACACCAGCCTCGCCTATTAAAATCGGATTATTTTTCGTACGGCGCGAGAGAATTTGTATGACGCGGCTAATCTCAACATCGCGACCAATCACCGGGTCAAGCTTATTTTCCTGCGCGAGTTTAGTTAAATTGCGTGTGTACTTGGGTAGTACGCGAAACTTTTTTTGAGGTTCTGCACTAGATTCGCGCGACGAGCGGAGCTCCTGCATCACATTGGTCACGGCATTGCGATCGACTCTAAACCGATTAAAAATCTCGGTCGCTGGACCCGGATGTGCAAGCACTCCTAAGAACAAATGTTCAACTGAGACAAACGCATCTCCCAGCTGAGTTGCTACGCGTACCGAGGTCTCTATTGCTTGAGTGAGATCTGGAGTCAGGTACATCTGATAGCTCGGCGCGACGGTCTGCGCAGATTGTGGCGACTCAAGAAGCTCAATGAGCGAGTCGGTAAACAGCACAATATCTACGTCTAGGCGCTCAAGTATTGAGACGACAATCGACTCCTCTTGGAGGACAAGTGCAACTGCCATGTGAAGTGACGACACATGATTCTGTCCGCGCTCGATCACGAGCTCATGCGCCTTACGTACTGCCTCTTTTGCTTTCGAGGTGAAGTTGTTGAATGGTGGAAGTGGTGGCATACCTCTAGTATACCAAAACTACCGTCACGGAGTAACAAGGCTGGGAGTAGAAGTTCCACGCACGTTAAGGAATAGCAAGGCGAGGTCAGATGCTGAGACAAAGGTACCAATCCCTCCAGCAGGTCCCTGCGACACCCCAGTAGAGACACCCAAGACGTCACCGAAGACGTTGAGGAGCGGTGCGCCAGGAAGAATTTTGCCGCCGATGTTTGTATCGAGTGCGCGAATTACTACAGTCTCTCCCGCCTCGGTAGCGCGACCCATAGTGTAGCGTGCTGTTACCGCTCCAATGCCGACACGTGCGCCTGAGGCGGATGGAAGTGCAACCACCGATTGTCCCAATTTTATCTGCGCAGTATCAGCAAGTCGAGCGGTTGGAGGGGACCCTTCACTATCAAGCTTGAGAATGGCGATCCCGACTTCTGGGTAGCGCTCATGCAAAACGTACTGGTATGCAGTCGCTCCGAACTCGACTACGTGCTTTTCAGAGATAATCGACAAATCAGTAATTAAATAGGGTCCGACTGGAACACCAAGACCGATAGTGTCTGATGTGGTCGCAGTATCTTCATGCACAACTCCCAATTTTGCAAAGGCACCTGAAATCGTGTTCGACAATAACTCGTCCTCTTTTACCACAACAGTAGTTTCCTTAACGGTAACCGGTGTGTCTGTTTTTGGTGCGACCGTCTCGACCGTGCGCTGAATAATGTGATTAACGGTCTGTGTAACTGCTGGTGGCGCCTGTGCTAACAGTGCGACAGTCACGATGCCCGTGGCAATCGAGGCGACAAAGGTGCACAAAAGCGTGAGGAGCACTATCTGAGTCTTAGAAAGGTGCTCAATGTCCATGTGTCGAGTATACCATCAGGCATGCTGGCGCTGTGCCAGGCGGTACACAGACTCGAGCACTTTGAGAGCTCTCGTGAGGTCAGATTTCGTCACTGAGGGGCCAAGGGTGACGCGTAGTGTTGCGCGTGCAAGTGACTCGTCTCTGGTGAGCTCGAAGGCGGTTTCTGAGAGCGCGCCACCAGACCCGAGACATGCCGAGCGTGGTGTTACGGCTATACCATGCGTGTCAAGGAGGACAGCAAGATAGTCACCATCACAGTCCGGAATGACAAAGAAAGCATTGTTTGCGACACGACGCTTAGTTGAGCCGAGGAGGCGAGCACCGGGGATACGCTCGAGAACTGCACTCACAAAGTCATCTCGAAGTGCCGACACTTTTTGTGTGCGCACCTTCCTACCAGTTGCGGCATCAACAAATGCAACACCTGCCGCAACAAGTGCCGGCGTGTTTTCTGTACCAGGACGGAGCGACCGTTCTTGCGTGCCGCCGCCGTACACCGACCTGAGCGGTACGTCAAAATTTCTGTAGAGCACTCCTACCCCTTTGGGTCCGCCAACTTTCTGAGCATCGTACGACACCAGATCTGCATGAAGTGCATGCGGGCCCGCCTCTACCCAGAGCGGACTCTGTGCCGCATCAACGTGTACTATAATTTTTGGATTCACTTTTTTTACTGCACGCGCAATATCGCCGATCCGCTGCACTACTCCACACTCTCCCTGGACATGGTGAAGTGACACCAAAACTGTGTGTGGTCGTAGTGCACGCACCACATCTTCAGGCGCAATACTACCGAACGCGTCGCTTTTAATCACTGAAACACGCGAGCCGTGTTCTTCACGAATTTTGAACGCCTGCCTGACTGACGAGTGCTCGAGGGCGCTTGTAATACAATGACCCTTCGGCGTACCCAAGATTGCAAGGTTATTACTCTCAGTACCGCCAGAGGTAAAAATGAGTTCTTCCGCCCGTACTGTAAGCGAGCGCGCGATTTGAATACGAGCAAGCTCTATCGCCGTCCGCGCCGCACGCCCTTCCGCGTGCGGCGCGGACGGATTTCCATACAGCTTAAGTGCGCGCACATACGCCCGTTCTGCACGAGCACTCAGTGGCGTCGCCGCAGCAAAATCCAGGTATACGCGCCCCCGTCCTTTCACAGCGTGATACTATACTTTCCACATGGATTTGCAAACACTTAGCACTGCCCTGGTCTTGAGACTCTCGGGCGACCCACTCCTCTACCTGGTACTCGTCGTTCTGTTAATTACGCTGGTGCAGCTCTTTCTCCTATCGCGGCGTGTGAGCAGACTCACGCGAGGAGCAAACGGTGCGTCGCTTGAAACAGCCATCTCGGCCATAGGAGAAACTACCGCAACGCTCGCTGAACATTCGCGGGTCACGGAAACAGCACTCAACAATTTAGATACTCGACTCAGCTCATCACTGCGTACCATCTCGGTCCGTCGCTTTGACCCGTTTCAAAATGCGGGCGGTCAACAAAGTTTCGCTGCCGCACTCCTCAATGAAAAAGGTGACGGTATGCTGCTCTCAGGTATCCACGCGCGTGACTCAGTACGAGTGTACGCGAAAGAGGTCCACAACTTTGAGTCTGACCGAGAGCTCTCTCTGGACGAAACCGCTGCAGTGCAGGACGCCAAAAAAAAGCTGGCATAAAAGGGTTTTTTGTGGTTTTCTGTAGACATGTCAGCGACCAAGCACCCTGTCGTCGCAGTTGTCGGCCACATCGATCACGGAAAAACGTCGCTTTTAGACTACATCCGCAAGAGCTCGGTTGCAGCGCGTGAGGCAGGAGGTATTACACAGCGCGTCTCTGCATACGAGATTGAGTACTCAAATGCTGAAGGCACCACCCCGATCACTTTTATTGATACGCCTGGCCATGAGGCTTTTTCAGCGATGCGCCGTCGTAGTGCAAACGCTGCTGACATTGCCATACTCATTGTAGCGGCAGATGACGGTGTGAAGCCGCAGACCAAAGAGGCACTCAAAGCCATCCAAGATGCTGAGATTCCGTTTATAGTGTGTTTTACAAAAGTAGATAAAGACACAGCAAATCTAGAGAAAGCTAAGGAGTCTGTATTGCGTGAGGGTGTATATCTTGAGGGTTTAGGCGGTGACATCCCATGGGTCGCCGTGTCATCAAAGTCGGGAGACGGTATTCCCGCGCTTCTAGACCTCATTGTGCTGGTGGCTGACATACATGGACTTACGGTAGACGAGTCACTTCCCTTTGAGGCAGTCGTCATCGAGTCGTCACGTGACCCTCGCTCTGGTATTTCATGTACGCTGATAGTTAAGAAAGGAGCACTGAAGACTGGATCATTTGCAGTGGCTGGCAACACGTACGCGACGGTGCGCGCCATTGAGAACTTTGAGGCCAAGCGAGTGGACACAATCACTGCAGGAAAACCGGCACGTATCTCTGGCTTTACCATAGAACCAAAGGTGGGTACGGTTGTGGTAAGTGTTGCCACTAAAAAGGAGGCTGAAGATCTCGCCGAGACACAGGCCAGTAGACACGTTTCTGATACGGCCACCGTTTCTGGGAACAAACCTATACTCCGACTACTGCTCAAGGCAGACTCGGTCGGATCACTTGAAGCACTCGAATATGAATTGTCGAAAGCTCCTCATGAGAAAGTCGACCACCTGATCGTACAAAAGTCCACTGGCCCCGTCACTGAGGCTGACATAAAACATCTCATTGGTTTCCTCCCTGCAGCGATCATAGCCTTTAACTCGAAGGTTGAGGCAGGAGCAAAAGACCTTGCGGAGCGACAGCACATTACACTCGTCGATAAAAATATTATTTACGAATTATCTGAGTGGCTTGCTGAAGAAAGTAAAAAGTATGAGCCGGACGAAACTGGACAGGCAGTTACTGGTACGCTCAAAATTCTTAAAGAATTTTCAGTGGCTGGCAACAAGCACGTGGTTGGTGGACGCGTAGAAACTGGTGTGATAAAGCGCGGAGACTTGGTCACCATTTTTAGACGAGGAATAGAAGTTGGCGCAGGCAAGATACTTAACCTACAACAGCAAAAAGCAGACGCGCCAAACGTGAGCGAGGGCCAGGAGTGTGGTATGCAGATTGAGTCAAAGGCAGACATTGTCCCCGGCGACATTATTGAGGCTGGAGGAAAGCGACATGGATAGAGCAAAAGTACTTTCAGCCCTCGAGCATACAGCGGCAGAATTTATAAACCGCGAGTCGAATCGCCAATCGCTCATAACGGTGACGCATGCCGAGCTCGACGATCGTGGACAGGAAGCGCTTATTTTTGTATCTGTCTATCCTGACGAAAGAGCACACGGAGCTATCGACTTTTTAAACAGAAACGTAGACGAGTTTAAAAAATTTGTTCGGAGTCGTTTAAAAATGCACAACATTCCACGCTACCGCTTTATGCAAGATCCAAACCTGGGTGGACTGGAGGTTGGTAAAGAGGTACCTGTAGAGTAATATTGAACGTACGAGGCCTGGCAAGCAAAGCTTTCCAGGCCTCGCTCGGCCTGGTCGTCAAGTGGTAAGACAAGGGACTGCAAATCCCTTATACGCGGGTTCGATTCCCGCCCAGGCCTCCCATGGAACAACAACCTTCGGCGCGAGAGCTCGTTTCTAGTTTCTTTTTTCTTGCAATAGTGCTCGGTGTCGCTTACTACATCACGATCGCAATCGGCGTTGAGTCTCTTCGCGAAAGCGTACAAAGTGCTGGATGGTACGCAGTTGTGCTCGTAGTCATCCTTAAAGCAACTACCATTGTCGTCGCACCGCTTGGCGGTACGATTATATATCCTGTTGCAGGTGCCGCGTATGGCTTAGTGCCTGGACTTACACTCACACTCCTCGGAGACGCACTCGGCTCCACTATCGCATTCTTTTTGAGCAGATTTTTTGGTAAATCAATTCTTCGTTTTTTTACTGCGCAGTCACAACAGCCGACCATAGAGGGTGTGTTAGATCGACTTGGAACTAAAATTGAGTTTGCAAAGGCGCGAGTATATTTTGCGGGGTTTATGGACCTCTTTGCATATGCGGCTGGGCTCACACGCGTACCGTACTGGTACTTTATCCTCGTCCACATGGCAGTGCATGCACCGATTGCACTACTGTACGTACTTTTTGGTGAGCTACTCATATCTGGCAATTGGCTCCTTATCGCACCACTCGGAATACTCATGTCTGGGCTCGCATTTTTTGGAACATCTCGATTACTATCACCTGGTGCGAAAGGAGCGTAGAGGTGGTACAACTATAGTGCGCCGGGATGATGAAATGGTAGACATAGGGGACTTAAAATCCCCAGACTTTAAACGGTCGTGTGGGTTCGAGTCCCACTCCCGGCACTCGACTTTTAATACGCAGATTTTCTGCTACAGTATTCTGTGTACGAGTACGTTCCGCCCTTAGCTCAGCTGGTAGAGCACTCGCCTCTTAAGC
>CAYTKJ010000015.1:0-12914 GCA_964438675.1 uncultured Candidatus Saccharibacteria bacterium | reverse complement strand
ATAGTTGAGTCAAGGTGTGTGAAGGTAGTAGCTGGTGCTGGGTCAGTGAGGTCGTCTGCTGGAACGTAAATTGCTTGAATAGACGTAATAGAGCCTTTGTTGGTTGACGCGATGCGCTCCTGTAAGGCTCCCATTTCCTCGGCAAGTGTAGGCTGGTACCCCACCGCAGATGGCACGCGACCAAGGAGGGAAGAGAGTTCAGACCCTGCCTGCACAAAACGAAACACGTTGTCCATGAAGAACAGAACGTCTTTACCCATCTCGTCGCGGAAGTACTCGGCCATAGTGAGTCCCGTAAGTGCAATGCGTGCACGCGCGCCAGGCACCTCGTTCATCTGGCCAAAGACCATGGCGAGCTTATCTATGACTCCGGACTCGGTCATTTCGTGCAAAAGATCGTTTCCTTCACGCACACGCTCGCCCACGCCCGCAAACACCGAGTAGCCCGAGTGGGCTGTAGCAACGTTGTGTATGAGTTCCTGCATGAGCACTGTTTTACCCACGCCCGCACCGCCAAAGAGCCCTACCTTACCTCCCTTAATAAAGGGGCACAAGAGGTCGATAACCTTAAGACCAGTTTCAAAAATCTCAGCCTTCGTTTTTTGGTCCGTAAACTTTGGCGCAGCGCGATGAATGGGCAACACTGGTGTTCCCTTCTCGACCGGTCCCTTACCATCTATGGTGTCACCCACAACGTTAAAGAGGCGACCAAGTACCGTGTCACCGACTGGCACAGAAATAGGTGCGCCAGTGTTTTGCACCTCCTCGCCACGCTTTATGCCAGACGTGTCTTGCATAGCGATAGCGCGTACACGGTTCATCCCGATGTGGGACGCAACCTCAAATGTCACGGTACGATCACCCCCCTTGTAGACCAGGGCGCTGCGGATTGCCGGCACAGCTTTGTCAAACTGAACATCTACCACTGGCCCAATTATCTGTGTGATTGTTCCATTCATATTCTTTATCTATGCACCATGAACTATAAACTATTAACTACGCACTTGCCATAGCCTCAATGCCACCAACGATTTCCGAGACTTCGCGGGTAATCACTGCCTGCCGTGTCTTGTTAAAGACTCGAGTCAATGCCTTCGAGAGGTCGCGGCTTTTGTCAGATGCGTTTTTCATTGCCACCATACGTGCTGAATGTTCAGACGCCTTACTCTCAAGGAGCATGTGGTATACATAGACGCTCGTGAGTCTTGGTATGAGTGCAGCAAGCACCTCATCGGACGATGGTTCAACGGTGTAAAACGGAGGAGCACTCCTATTGTCCACATGCGCATATGCACCCTTTGTAGGCGCAATACCCGCTACAATCTCCTTAAACTCATCAAGAGAAAGTGGAAGTACCGTGTGCGACGCTGCTTCCTGCTCGAAAGTCGACTTAAAGTTTGTATACACAACCAAAACCTGGTCGACTACACCGGTCTCAAAAGAAACAAGTGCGTCCCTAGTAACTGTCTCGATGTCTGCAAGTGCAACATCATCAGAGATGTTCTCGAACTTTGTCTTGAGCGTGTAGCCACGGCGACTAAAGTATTCCGCTGCCTTGCGCCCAAAGGCATAGATATCTACATCCCCAGTCTGGAGCGCACACGACCGTAATACGCGCTCACACTCCTTAAGAACCGCCGCGTTGAGTACACCGCAGAGTCCCTTATCGCTCGTCACTACGATGAGCGCAACACGACGAATAGCCCGTTTTTCTGTCAGTGGGTGTGACACGACAGTGAGGGATGGTGCAAGTCGCTCAAGAATGGTAAGTGCCGCGCGCGCGTATGGACGACCCGTCAGCGCACGCAGTTGTGCCTTGCGCATTTTTACTGCAGAGACAGTCTCCATCGCCTTCGTCACCTTGCGTGTACGATCGACAGAGCGAATCTTAGTTTTAATGTCTCTGAGTGACATATTATTGCGCTGAACTCACGAATGCCTCGATTGCAGACTTAAGTTTTACCTCCACGTCTTCCTGTATATCGCGACTCTTCTTTATTGACTCGAGCACCTCCTTTGCTTCCCGAGTCATAAATGAGGTAAAGCGCGTCTCGACCTCGCCAATCTTCTCTGGAGGGAACACGTCAAAGTATCCGCGCGTCGCCGCATACATAACCGCCACTTGGATTTCAAACGGAATAGGTGCGTACTTGTTTTGATTGAGCGTTGCGACAAGTCGACGACCGGTATCAATTCGCTTTTTTGTGTCAGTATCTAGGTCCTGTGAGAACTGCATAAATGCTTCGAGTTCACGAAACTGCGCAAGGTCGAGCTTAATGCGCCCCGCAACCTTCTTCATCGCCTTCGTCTGTGCTGCACCTCCCACACGAGAGACAGAAATGCCCACGTTGATTGCAGGACGCGTTCCTTTGTTGAAGAGGTCTGCCTCAAGGAACATCTGTCCGTCGGTGATCGAAATCACGTTAGTGGGAATGTACGCAGAAATGTCACCGTCCTGAGTCTCGATAATCGGAAGTGCGGTTATAGAGCCTCCACCTTTTTCTTTAGAAAGCTTCGCGGCACGCTCTAAGAGTCGCGAGTGAAGGTAAAAAATGTCGCCCGGATAGGCCTCGCGCCCAGGCGGTCGGCGCAACAGGAGAGAAAGCTGTCGGTACGCTACTGCCTGCTTAGACAGGTCATCGTAAATAATTAAAACGTCACGACCCTTGTCCATAAAGTACTCACCCATAGCAACCCCAGCGTACGGTGCCAAAAACTGGTACGCAGCGGGCGCAGATGCTGATGCCGTTACTATAATCGTATAGTCCATAGCACCGCGCTCTTTGAGCAGTCCGGCAATACGCGCTGTTTTACTCTCCTTTTGACCAATAGCAACATAAATGCAGATCGGACGCTTCTCTAGTGGCTCGTTTAGTTGATTCAAAATTGCATCGAGCGCAACAGCGGTCTTACCAGTCCCACGGTCGCCAATAATAAGCTCGCGCTGGCCACGACCAATAGGAATCAATACGTCAATTGCTTTAATGCCTGTGTGTAGTGGCTCGTTCACCGACTGGCGATCAATAACTCCATATGCCTCGCGCTCTACTGGGTAACTGGTATCCGTCTGAAGCGGCCCCATACCATCGACTGGCTCGCCCATGGTGTTAAGAATACGTCCTACAAGCGCGTCACCAACTGGAACAGACAAAAGTTTGCCCGTTCCGCGAACATGCATCCCCTCTTGAATACGCGATGCGTCACCCAAAATAATTGCTTTTACAGCATCTTCTTCGAGGTTCAAAATAACTCCATACAACTTTCCCTCACGCTGAACTGCATCCTTCACCGACAGCTGAGACGCTTCATCAAACTCCACCATCTCAGACATACTGGCGCCCTCAAGTCCTTCAATCTCGACGATTCCGTCCCCCACAGCGCGAACAATCCCGATATTCTCGGACTTTTTATCGGACCCTAGAGATTCAATCTCCTTCTTCAATCTCTCGATGATGGTGTTCTGCATACGGGTTATGTAATGGTGTTTTGATAAAGAGTTACTAATGCATGGCGGTACGACGCATCGGTGACGACGGTACCGCGTCTCGCGATGTATCCTCCCACAAGCTTCTCGTCTACATCTATACGTGTGTCTGGGAACTTTTTCTTCATTTTTGCAACATCCGCGCTGTGCGCAACTACGACGAGGTCACTCTTCTCAGGCTCTCGTGCTAAGTGCTTCAGCACCTTCGGCAGTAGTGAGAGGTGGCCACGCGCTCGCATGTAGGCGAGCACTTTCTTTGTGTCCACTTCCTTTACGACCTGCGCGTAGCACTGTACGAGATTCATGAGTTTCGAAGTATCTTCTCTGCTGCAAGAATGGCAAGCCGTGCCACCTCTGACTCTGACGCCTTGAGTGCCTGTCGCTGCGCTTCCGCTGCGGCATGCTCAGCCTCTTTTGCAATCTGCGTGGCACGATCTTGTGCAGATTTTATAATGGCATTCCTCTCGTGTTTACCCTCGTCTTGTGCGCGGGCAACTATTTTTTCTCCTTCGTGATGTGCCTCAGCAACGATACCAGAGCGCTCGGCGGCAACCGCCTCGCGCTCGACCCGTGCTGCCTCTGCATCCGTAAGACCCTGTGCAATTTTTTGAACGCGCTCTTTGAGGATGCGCATCACCGGCCCATAGACAAAGTACCCAAGTACCACAACCAGTATGACAAAGTTCACCGCTTGCGCGATCATCAACTTCCAATCAATACCGAATGCGTGAATTAGGTCCCCCATACGTCTTACGTAAATTTGATGATGAATCCAACCACGAGTGCGAAGATCGCAAGCGCCTCGGTAAAGACAATACCGATAAACATTGTGGTAGTAATTTTTCCAGATGCCTCTGGGTTACGGCCAATGGCTTCAAGTGCTTTTGATACCAAGATACCGATACCCAAACCAGGACCCAAGACGCCGACACCGACCACGATAGCCATGGCGAGCGCTTTCATTGCTTCTAATTCCATATTGCTCTATAAATTATGAACTAATAACTAGTGACTATGCTCGGTCACTGCGATTTTAATAAAGAACAGTGTCAATAGTGCAAACACTGCGCCCTGAATTATCGCCACCGCAACCTCGTATACCAGTAGCGGTACTGGTAGGAAGTACGGAAGGAAAAAAAGGGCAACAAGAATGAGTACCTTTCCGGCAAAGATATTACCGAAGAGGCGAAACGAAAATGTGATGAGACGTGCGATCTCGGACACGAGTTCGATGATCCCGACAACAAAGCCGATGACCGAGTGAAAATTAACAAATTTTGAGCCATATTTCAATGCTCCCATAGCTGCTATCCCCGCAAACTCAATAACTAAAAACGCAATAACTGCCATGGCGAGCGTCATGTTTAGGTCGGTGTTCACCGGATAGAAGAGCGGAATAAGCCCTTCATGCCCAGGCACGTGTAGTCCCACCGAACCACCAACAAACGGAAAAAGCCCGAAGATGTTTGCTGCAGCAATAAACACAAAGATGGTCATAATCACTGGGAAGTAGCGCATCGCGAGCTTGTCACTCTCCAAAACTTCCTTTACATAGTCATAGGCAAAGCCGATAGTTGACTCGACCAGCACCTGCCCGCGTCCAGGGTAGAGCTTGAGTGATCGGTAGAAGACGCCTGCCCAGACAATAAGGATGGCTACAACTACCCAGCTCGTCACCAGCGTGGCGGTTATCGGAAATTCCCCCACATGTCCGAGAACATACGGAGTGAGCGCAATATGAATACCACCAGCTTCTGCAGCCATGTACCTATACTAGCACTTTATAGGGAAATCGGCAGTGTGATACCAGCCCCATAGTGTTTGTATGAGACTGATGGGTCGGTTGGGTCCCAGTGGCGGCGCACTATAAGTTCTGTTTGGTCAGGATTAGCAATTCCGCAATAGTTACCGACTTCAGAAAGCTTAATTACTTCAAGCTTGCCTTTATTATGGCAATTCACTAATTCTTGCTTAAGGAGTGCTGATAATCTAGCAACTTCAGTCCGCACAGCTTCTTCATCTACTTGCTCAGCGTAAGAATTAATTAAAGTTTGATTGAAAACAATTTTCCGAAACGGCTCTGCGCTTTGTACCCAATCGACATGAGTAAGCTGTACAAGTCCTTCAGTACCAAAGAACGCGTTGACCTCATTAGTATGTGTCCAGACCAGCTGATCACTCCACGCTGCAACTCTAGCTATATTGAGATGCTCGAGAAGTTTCTCGCGCGACATGGTGCGTCTATTCTAACACATTCGTGAAAATCTGTAAACCCCCTGTTTGTGTTGTGCTACGCTGTCCGCATGGAAGGTTTTCTAGAATTTATTCGCTCGCAAGGCGTCGTCGGACTAGCTATAGGATTTATATTGGTGGGGCCGTAGGAAAAGTAGTTGCGTCACTTGTAAATGACATCGTCCTACCTCTCCTCTCACTTATACTCGGCTCGACAGAGGGTCTTAAGGGGCTTGCATACCTAGGAATTCAGTACGGAGCATTCCTCACTACACTGCTCGACTTCGTAATTATTGCCGCAGTTATATATTTTGTCTTCAAGCGCCTCGGTATAGAAAAACTCGATAAGCCTAAGCCGTAAAAAATTCAAGTGAGTTTCCAGTTCCGAGATTAAGTTCTTGTCAAAATTACAAAGCACTGCTGCGGAGATTCCTACGCTAAGTTCACTCGCATTTAGCGGAGAGCATATGTAACACTACGTATCTGTGCAGTTATTTCCGGATACTCTGTGATCAGGCGAGTTTGCAGATACATCCAGAGCTCTGATGAATTGCGAAACTCGTCACTAGTTAGTGTCGACTCTACCAGCGATCAAAACATTCCTTCATATCCACGTGAACTCATATCGTGAAGTAGTCCGTTAACTCGAAAAGCTTCACGGTGCAACGCTTGCCATTTTGATAGAACAGATCTTCATGTACAAAATGCGACTCACCAAGCAGGTCGATCAACAAAACTTCTTTCGAAGAGTCCTCGCAAACTCAGTACTTATAAGCCCAAAAGAGTTGTAGTTGGTGATGAGCCTGTCCGCATGACTTGTGTAGGGCTGTTGAACTCCCACAGTGTGAGACACATGATTTTCAATGAGGGATTGTAGTTGGTGGTGGTTTTGCAATGCCCGATGTACTCTTTTCGCTTGCTGATCCAATACCTGGCTTACATAATATACGGGCTCTATAGCTTGCAATGTTTGACCTAAAAGTTCGTCGTACGGACATGCATAGAGCTCCTCGTATACCTTACCCGCAAAAAGTGTGCAAAATGAATCAAGCGTCGCATTCTCAATTGCACGCCCTGCAAGAACTACAAACATCGGCGTACCTGCGCGAGACAAAATTCGTTTTGTGTTCAAAATATTTTGCAGAGCACCTACTTCTTCTGCGAGCACGTGAGTATCTACTCGATCGGCTACAAGTGCCCGAAACGGATATTTCGAAAACACGTGAGCTTTTAGTAAAGCAGTGTTTGCGAGTGCCTCTGCATGCTCAAATTCTCCGTGGTCGAGATAATTAGAGATAGCTGGATAGTGTGTCATTAATATTACCTTCTCAAGAGCACTGTACGGATAACTAAACTTATCACTATATCTGTTTCTTTCTTTTGGAGAGAACTCACTACTTCTGAGTACGTCATCTACTACTTTGCAAGCACTTCGCCTGTATGTGGGATTTTTTTGGTCCTCGCGATCTAGTGCACGCTCAAGAACTCGGTTCACGCGCTCGGCTTCAGCACGCTGCGCATCTTCAGGAGTCATGAGTCTGCCAGTCATTGCACGGATCGTGTGCCTGAAAGCGTATGGGAATTCGGTTAAGTCTGCGACTCGTGACCAGTACTCCCATAGCTCACTTTTATCCTTTGCCCAGGCTGGGAGCTCCTTACTCATGGTGGCAGTATTTCACATCAGAAGACAGCGTGCAATTACTGGTGCAATGGACTATGTTCGAGCCACAACCTCGTAGCAAACGCCGGCAACCATTCCCCACAAAAAGCCCCAGGCTATCTCTTCAAGTGGGACCCCGATAAAACGTGTGCCTGAGGCCCCAAACCACCACGCGTCTACTATGCCTGGGAACAGTGCAAAGAAAAGAAGGTAGAAAGCAAACAAAAACAATGCAAAACACAGACCCGAAAGAAGCATGGGCATGAACAACCGAGGACGGAAAACGACCGACAATACAATACACATTGAAAACAAAGTGAAGGTTGTTATCACTGACCCGAGCCCTAGCCACATGCCAGTAGTCAAGATAAGTGCGCCGAGTACGTATCCGCCAGCAAGTACGTACCAGACCCCATCTTTTTTAGCGCGTTCTCGAGTACCAGACACCCACGCATATATGACGGCAGAAATACCGCCAATGAAAAAGGCAACCAGCACATCTTCTGGACCTATGAGTGTTCCTGTCACCGTCTCAGGACGCCAATAGTCTGACACATGAAAATACTCTGATATCGGTCCCAGTGGGGCTGAGAAAAAAGACATGCGTAGCATGTTGCGGCGCATGTCTTTTTTCGTTACATACATGCACATCCATACGAGTGCAAATAAGAGGCACCACACAAGATACGCGTAGGGATACATATTCATAGCAAGTATATACTTTTGTTTCTCGCTTGTTCAACTGGGGAATGCTAAAATCGCGATACGGGTGGCTAGCTCAGCTGGTTAGAGCGTACGCCTCACACGCGTAAGGTCACAGGTTCGACTCCTGTGCTACCCACAAACATGGTATTCTCTCTACACTCGGGCTGTAGTATACCGGTAGTACGTACGATTCGGGTTCGTAAAGACTGGGTTCGATTCCCAGCAGCCCGACATTAAGAATGAAACAAAAAATACTAGAAATACTAAACGCAGAAGCAGACGCGGTACGTAACGTTCCGCTCTCGAATCCATACCTGAAAGTACTGTCTGTTATTCACAGGAGTCAGAAGCGACACGGTAAGCTCGTAGTGACTGGCGTCGGCAAAGCCGGTGACGTGGGACGAAAAATTGTTTCAACGTTTAACTCTGCGGGCATTTCATCTGTATTTCTCTCCCCTCTCGACGCCCGCCACGGTGACTTAGGACTTATCGGCGCGCACGATGTACTTTTTTTGATTTCAAATTCTGGTAAGACCGCAGACATTACTGAACTTGTTTCGCTCGCACGAGCTCTGCACAAAAAGATTCCGACTGTGTGCCTTACTGGAAGCAAATCTTCACCACTAGCACGCACCGCAGACCTCGTCCTGTACACAGGCAACCCAAAAGAGGTGTGTCCCCTAAACCTCACGCCGACCGCATCTGTCCTTGCTATGCTTGCCATCGCCGATGTCTTGACTGTCCTCAGCATCGAGGCGCGCAACTATACCGCAACAGACTACAAAAAACGTCACCACAGTGGGTATCTGGGAGCGAGAGCTGGTCGTAACATTTCCCGCTAGGAATAACTAACATGTGGAAGTCTGTCGCACTCACTATCGCAGCAGTTACTTCACTTCAGTTTTTCCTATACTGTGTAGTATATGCACTAGTACTCTACCTACTCGACGCCGTGGCGAGTTCACTAGTGGTACTCATCTCACTCATCAGCGTATACGTGATCGTCTATGTTCTAAAAGTTGCTACTCGGGTACAGAGACAAAGCGATGCACAAATTGTATTCGCCCGCCCTGACCGCGCCTTCCCTTCAGGACATGCTGCAGCAGTCGCATTTCTTATACCTGTCGTGACGTACACTGCCCCCTGGGGGCTCCCAGTTATTACATTGCTCGCAACGTCTACCCTTACTGGAGTCGTTATGCTTTCACGCCTCTCACTCCGTGCGCATACTCTGGATCAGGTAGTGGCTGGAGCACTCATTGGGACACTAGTGCCTGTAGCCATCATTATGGTTACCCATACACAGTCGCTTTTTGGTATGGTATAGTCGTCAGCACGGGCCCTTAGCTTAGTAACAGAGCTACCAGGGTTCTAGAGTTTTGAGTCAGTATATTTATTGAGTGCTCGATAGTTAAAAATTGGGCCCTTAGCTTAGTTGGTAGAGCGCCTCATTTGCAATGAGGAGGTCATCGGTTCGAATCCGATAGGGTCCACTAAAGACATGTAAACCCGCACTGCTGCGGGTTTTCTGCTTTTGTGGAAGCCGGAGCGTTATGAGCCGCTTCGGCGAGTCGCGAGCGGGGTTGCGACCGACGAGCCCGACGGGCCGAGGAGAGTTGTGACCACTTGTGGGAGCGAAACAAGCGCATGCGAGTGAGTCGGTGCCTAGGGCGGCGTAGCAACGCCGACCCGCGGGCGAATCAGAAAGCGAGCAAATCTTGACTGTCCGTATACATGTGTTACATTTCCGACCTATGGGTACTGTTTTTACTCTAGAAGATGTGGAGCGTAGACGTGTACCAAGTACTGAGGACCTTCAGCGTGCAGTAGAACTTCTGAAGTCGCGCCTTCGCGCTAACCCAGGGATTATCGCTGCACTGCTCTACGGATCTGTCGTTCGTGGAGACTCTGATCGTAGAAGTGATATTGATTGTGTGGTCGTCTTTGATGTTAACCATACGCCACGCGTACATGCAGCACTGCAGGAAATTATTAGAGGGTGCGCAAAAATGCACATCAAAACTGACTTTGTAGTAACCGACGACCTTTCTGTCGAGAGATCTGCACACCGTATTGGTCCTGGCTTCACGAATCACTTGCAGAACTCTGCGCGTGACGGAGGAACTATTAAAGGTGAGGTCAGATCATACCTTAAGCCTACAATTAGTGTAGAGGGGGAGGCGTTTTCTTACGTACAAAACAAACTGCGTTACCTTGAAGAGTTAGAC
Source organism: uncultured Candidatus Saccharibacteria bacterium (assembly GCA_964438675.1). GTDB lineage: Bacteria > Patescibacteriota > Minisyncoccia > Phycocordibacterales > Phycocordibacteraceae > Phycocordibacter. The sequence goes on along the minus strand of CAYTKJ010000015.1, from coordinate 2,605 downwards.
GCGAGTTACAGTAGCTCGAGCAATGTGCAAAAGGCTGAGTACTTAAAAAAAGTACTTGCGGCACCGAAGCATGTCGCACTAAAAGTGGCTGCTATGCGTGGCCCTCTTGCTAATGACTCCAAACGTGCAGTTATTGCGCACTACACAGAGCTTGCGCCACCAGGATTGCTGAAACAATTTACCGAACTTGTTGCATTAGACGAGTGGTATTCTACTGAGCTTGAGGCGCAGATGCAGAAGTTTGATAAAGCACGCTATGGGGCATGCCTGCGACGAATAGAGGCGGCCATACAAAATACAATCGCTTTTGTCAGAGCAAACGCCTTACTGATAGATTCCCTGATAACAGAAGGACAGATTACTGCCTAGGAAAGTAAGTTCCTTAATGCATCTGTAGAAACTCTCGGCTGCGAAATAACTCTCCCAGAAACAGGATCAAACGAAAAACCGTGAACTATATTTGGCCCGTGGCCCGCACGCGCCTGTGAGTGTAAATCTTGAAATAAAACGCTATTTCGATTAGCTCGGTGAAGAATAAATAGAATAAATGCACTCCGCAAGAAAAACGCAGAAGCGACAACTGCAGCAGGAGTCCCCCACAGAAAGTCGACGGCGGAGTGCAAAAACGACACATCAGCATACTGAGCCGCTTCACTAGCAACCATACCTACCTGCTCAGTCTCAATTCCCTCAAACACCTATGTATATTACTCTACGATCTCGTACAGTCAACTGAACGTTCATTTTGGAGTTGAATTATGTGACTTGCCGAGGTAGGCTCTGTTCGTGAACATCGAGAAATACAGCAAGATAACAGCGTCCCTCGAGCAGATCGCAAAAAACCAAGGCGGATATGGCTGGAACGCGAGCATGATAGACGTGATAAAAAATCAGCAAGTACTACTCGGAGGAATACTCGATATCTCTTTTTCGAGAGCAAAAGGTAAAAAGCGAGAATACTGGGTGATCACGTGGGAAATTGCAGATCGCGACATGACTGGCGCCAAACGCGGCACTAGAAGACCGTGGTGCCAAAAGGTAGAAAAACGTACCTAGTCCGAATCGCGACCGACGCCGTCTATCTTTGCGGCCAAAATAAAGTCATTTTCTGAAAGACCACTGATGGCGTGTGTGGAGAGCGTGACCGTTACTATTTTGTAACTATGCAGATTGAGGTCTGGGTGGTGCCCCTCCTCTTCTGCAACATGCGCAACGTCGGTAATAAACACCACACCCTCGACAAAGTCTCTGAACACAAAATCTTTATGTATTGATTTTCCATCAGTAGCCAACTTCCAGTCAGCAACCTGTGCCAGGTACCCATCGAGCTCGGGCCCCGCAAGGGGCGTCACTCCCCCTTCGCACGGCACGCAGTGTTTTTGTGACAGACTCATACTACTTTTTTTCAAGCGCCATCATGAGCACATGGCCCAAAAACTCGTCCATAGAGGCACCGACTGCACTCAATGACTTTGGAACCAGCGAGTGCTCAGTAAGGCCAGGAAGTGCGTTTACCTCTAAAAAGTAGGGCCCCTTCGGCGTAACGATAAAATCTGAGCGCGAGTAGTGCCGCATGCCTAGCTTTTCGTGCACCGTTTTAGCGGCAGCTTCGAGCGCTTCAATTTCGGTGCGAGAAAATCCTGAGGGTACTCGCTCTTCAGTCTGTCCTCCATATTTTGCCTGCCAGTCAAAAATGTCAGAACCTTTAGGCAACACAATCTCCACAGGAGGTAGCGCGTAGCTGTCTTGCCCACGAAACTTATCTATAACGCCCACAGTCGCCTCGCGCCCACGAATGTACTCTTCCACTACTACATCTTTTGCATACTGAAAAGCTTTTTTAATGCCGTCGGTAAATTGTGTAAAATTTTTTGCAAGCGTCACGCCTACTGATGAGCCAGACGCAAGCGGCTTCACAATTGACGGCTGTGGAAACGTCTGCCAAATCTCTACTGCCCTGCGCTCGAGGTCGTGAGTTACACCGACCAGCACGTGGCGCGGTATCAAAAGCCCGTGACGAGCAACCATGTCCTTACTCACTACCTTATTCATAGAAATTGATGCAGCGAGAGGCGCAGGGCCGGTATATGCCACCCCCAGGCGCTCAAGCTCGCGCTGTACCCCACCGTCCTCGCCATACGCACCGTGGAGAGCATTAAACACAACGTCACTGCCTGAAAGCGCGCGCTGCGCCGACACAGGTGTACCACGTACGTGCCAGACACCCCTCCGGTCAATAAAGATGTCGAGGGGCTGGTGTGGTAAGCGCTCAAGTACGCGCAGCACCGCAAGCCCTGTTTTTAGTGACACGTCGTGCTCATCGCCGACTCCACCACGCAATACTGCTACGATTGCCATCCCTGCATGGTACCTTAGGCGGCGTGACGATGGTCGATGTCTCGAATCATCTGTATAGATGCGTTTCTGTGGATAATCTCGTCGAGCTGAATGGATTTAAAAAGTTCATACTCGTTCTCTGCAGTGCGTCCGTAAAACTGCAGATACGCGCTGTCCACAGAACGCGACTTAAGAAGTGCTTCGTTTTCACTAAGAAACTGTGTGTACTGTGCGTACGCATGTGATTCAAACAGGTAATTGAGTTCGA
>CAYTKJ010000014.1:0-13407 GCA_964438675.1 uncultured Candidatus Saccharibacteria bacterium | reverse complement strand
TAATAGTATGGTACAATCATACCATGAGAAATTTATTTGAGAAACACACTCTAAAAATGGTGCCGGAAGGCAACCACAAGAAGCCCGGCCAGGTTTTTTTGCGTATGCGAGTTGAAGAAATGTTAGATTTGGGAAGATCCTTGAATGATGGTGATAAAGATAAATTTAAGGAGCTCGCAGCGAGTGCGGGTCATACAGATCCTACGAAATTTCTCAAAGTGCTTGAGAAAGCAGTAGCCCAAAAGTTGCAGGCGACTAACTACGTTCCGGCGTATAGTTCAAATAGATACTTCATGCCTCCTGAACAGGCATTTCCCGTTTTCGATTACGGTAAACTTGCAGACGAGCTTGATGATTTAATTAAGCATATTCTTAGACCGTATAATGCTGAAGTGAAATGGATTGAACCATCAATACCGGATGAGTTAGCTGAAAAGTTCGAGAGCATTACCTTTCGACTTTATGAATATGAGAAGCATAAATTGGTCCATGCTCTGGTAACTAAAAAGGGTAAGGACGTGCGCACAGCAGTGAAGTCCGTTGAAGATACTTTGCGACGCCGCCTCGCTGAGAAAATGAGAGGCAACTTACCGAAAGAGCTGTATGAGCTAGAACAGAAAGTCCTTTCTAGACTAGAGAGGTGGGGAATGAATGCTGGTAATTCGATCAGCGGACTTTCCGACGCCGAAAATATGTGGAATCAGGCGTGGGTGCGACCGACGTTGGGTGTGATACGAGCCGAACAGGAAGGCTGGAGGACCCCAAAGAGGACCTTAGATGCGGGTCCCGATGAGCAATAGTGCGCCTACTACAACATTTACCGCAGGTATACTGTAGGTATTAGCAATTAATCTTTGTATATATGGACTTCAGTTTAATTAACTGGTGGGCGGCGCTCGTTGCGGCAATCGCCTATATGGGCGTAGGGTCGCTTTGGTATGGGCCGCTGTTTGGTAAGCAGTGGATGATGTACGTGGGCATTACACCAGAATCGATGAAAAACATGCCACTCTCGCCACAGGTCGCGATGATGGGAGGATTTGTTACCGCTTTTATTACTGCAACAGTGCTGTCATACACCTCATTATTTTTCGCGGCGGTGAGCGTGACTGATGCGCTTTTACTCGCGTTCTGGCTCTGGCTCGGATTTGTTGCGACGACTCAGGCTGGGTCGTACCTCTGGGAGGGGCGTCCGTTTCCGCTTTTCATTCTCAATGCCGCAAACTCATTGCTCGCGCTCGCCATCATGGCAATTATTGTCGTACTCTGGGTTTAGTGGTATAATTAAAAAGCGTCAGGCAATCGCTCTTTGAGAGAGGAAAGTCCGAACACTCTCCAGACTCACGCAAGTGACGTCTGGATAAAAAGGTAGTGGGTAACGCCCACACACCGCGTGAGTGCGGTGAGAGGTGCGAACAGAAACGACCCGGTTAAGTCCGGCTGAAACGTGCAAAATCCTTACCCGTGTGCAAGGCCGTGCTCCGACGTAAAAGTCGGAGAGTGCCGCAAAGATCTCGGTAGTAATACTGGGACAAGATACATGATTGCCCGTTCCGACTCGTCGGGAGGACAGAATTCGGCTTATCGACGCATCGCTCACAGATGTAAAAACCCCACAGGACCTACGGTTTTGGCGGGGTTTTTGCTTATATGCGTTATACTGTTCTTATATCAAATTTTAGTATCATAACTGCACACACCATGTTTTCAATGCTCGCAAATCGAACCTATCTTGCAGGACTTTTGTTAGTACCACTTGCCGTTATTGCTTCGTACACGATGCCAGTACTGCCGCTCAAAATGCTTATAGCGGCACTCGTTCTCATTGCCGCACTCGTCCTCACCATCCTTGGTGCTTTTAAACGTGGTGGGCTTTCACTGCCACTCAGCTTTCTTGTGGGTGCGGTGTGGCTCTTACCGCTTTCGTATTTAGTTTCTGGACTCCTCGGCCCGTCGTTCACTTGGTCTTTGGTTGGCGCGGGACTCGACATGGATACAGTATTCTTTATGACCATTGGTGCGCTCGCGGTCTCTCTCCCGTATGCAATTTTCGAGAAGCGTTCTGATATTGGTCGCGCAGTTATGGTGCTTCTCCTCGTCTCGTGGGTGGCAGCACTGTTTCATCTCGCACGTCTCTTTTTTGGCGCAGATATTTTTTCGTTTGGCGTAATGACGAACGAGCTGTTCTCTCCACTAGGGAAGTGGAACGATGTTGCGATCTTCTACGGCCTCATGGCACTCATTGCACTGGTTGGGTTAGAAACCATGGTGCTTAAAGCGGTCGAACGCTACGCGCTGGTAGCGACTCTGATCATCTCACTTTTCTTTGTCGCAGTCATTAACTTTGTGCCAGTGTGGATCGCGCTCGGTGTGCTGTCCTTTGGAGTCGTGCTCTATAAATTTCTGCTTGCTCCTCGGGAAAGCGCTAAATTCTCATTTGCTGCCACAATTGTATTTGTGATAGCTATCGTCGCGGCAATCTTTACTGGATCGATAGGTGGTTCTCTCGGTCGTGCATTCAGTGTGGAGCAGATAGAGGCACGTCCATCGTGGAGTAGTACTTTTACGATCGCTCGCGAGTCTCTAAACGTCGACCCACTCACTGGTACCGGACCAAACTTGTTTATTCTTGGGTGGGACCAGAGCCGCCCCGCAGAGCTTAACCAGACCATTTTCTGGAACGCAGACTTTACCTCAGGCGTCGGTATGTTACCGTCTGTACCAGCTACAGCAGGCCTCTTAGGCACGGTGGCATGGCTTTTGGTACTTGGGCTTTTCTTAACTGCAGGGATACGCGCGCTGGTGCTCAAAGTGGCGTCTGATCCGCATGTGACGCAGTTTATGGCGCTCACGTTCCTTGGTGCGCTGTATGTCTTTTCCATGGCGGTGGTATACCTACCATCCCCGCAGGTTATGTTTATCGGGTTCGTGCTTATGGGGTTATTTGGTGCGCTCTATCACAAAGAGTGGGGGAAAAACCTCGATGTGGACTTTAGAGAACGTCCGCGCATAGGTTTTGTGTTGGTGCTCGGACTCTCATTTACCTTGGTAGCATCAGTCTTGTCAGCGTACGGTGTGAGTACAGTCTTTGCGTCAGTACGAGCATACGAGCAGGCGGCGCGTGCTGCGCAGGTAGATGGAGACGCAGATCGCGCACTCGAGTACCTCGCTACCTCTATCGAACTCTTCCCGACCGATCAGGCATATCGTTTGCGTGCACTCGCACATCTTGCAAAACTAAATCAGATTATTTCTTCAAGTGCGACAGCGACGGCTGAGGTGCAGCAGCAGTTTCAGGCTGAGCTCGGAGGAGCGGTTGAAAGTAGTCTGTCAGCTGTTCGCTTTAACGGTGAAAACTATAGAAATTGGGCGGTGCTTGGCGCCGCGTACCAATCGGTAGTACCGCTTAATGTTGATGGGGCGTACGATGCAGCACGAAATGCGTATACTCGTGCGCGTGTGCTTAACCCACAGATGCCATCACTCGCGCTCTCTCTCGCTCAGGTCGAGCTTGCGCGTAACAAATCGCAAGATGCAAAGGTGTATGTTGAGGAGGCGGTGGGACTCAAAGCAGATTTTTCACCCGCGCTCACGCTGTTGGCGCAACTCGAGCTGCAAGACGGTAATTTAAAGAATGCCATTGAACGCGCTGCATCGGCAGCCCTCTTTGAGCCGTCTAACCCAGTGGCACACTTCCAGGTCGGTGTCTTAAAGTTTGAGGCCAAAGACTTTCGTGGTGCTGGCGAGTCCTTTACTCAGGCGCTCCAGTTGGCACCAGACTACTCGAACGCGCGCTACTACCTCGGTCGCGTCTATGTTGCTCTCAAGGATATGGAGAAGGCAATGGTCGAGTTTACTGAAGTACTACGCCTCAATCCGGACAACGTAGACGTGCAGGCAATCTTGACAGCGCTTGAGTCGGGCAAGGACCCGTTCGCGCCCGCGAAAAAGTAAGGAATGGTCCGCAGACTCTTACGCGTGCTAGACAGGGACATACGCGGCCTCCACGAGGCCGCGTATCTCTTAGCTGGCTTTTCCCTCTTATCCCAGGTCTTAGCGCTTCTGCGCGACAGAGCGTTTGCGCACACGTTTGGTGCAGGACCAGAGCTCGACATATATTTTGCTGCATTCCGCATTCCAGACACATCGTTTGCGTTCCTCACACTTTTTGTCTCGACCTTTGCACTTATTCCACTTCTTGCAGAGCGTACTGATCCTGAGAGGCGTGGGGTGGTGCGTTCAGTAATTATGCTTTTTGGCGTTGTGGCTGTTCCGCTTACGCTTTTAGTCTACGTTTTTCTGCCACACCTTGTCCCGCTCATAGCGCCTGGTTTTACTGCTGACGCGCTCGTGACCACACGCATGCTCGCGTCAGTGCTGTTGTTACAGCCGTTACTCCTGGGCGTGTCATCCGTTGTGTCTGCCTATGCACAAACAAATCGTCGCTTTATGCTCTTCGCGCTTGCGCCGATCTTCTATAACATCGGCATTATTTTTGGCGTGTTCGTACTTTATCCGATACTAGGGATTGTCGGCCTTGCGTGGGGTGTGGTTCTTGGAGCACTTCTTCACTTGCTTGTACAGCTTATTCCCATGCGTGGAGGTGCCGTCCATGCATCAGGGCTAATGATACGCGACTTACTTACGCGTGTGGTTGCGCCCTCTCTACCACGGTCACTTGCACTTCTGGGAAACCAATTCCTTTTTGTCATTTTTGCGGCCGTCGCATCGACCATTGCGATTGGTGCGGTGTCTTCCTTAACGTTTGCGTTTAATCTGCAGTCGGTACCGCTTACCGTCATAGGACTTTCCTACGCGTCGGCGTTGTTTCCTGCACTTGCGCACCTGGTGAGTGAAGGTAAGTGGGATGTGTATGCAAAAGAGGTGTGGGCAACGGTGCGACATATCGCATTCTGGCTCCTTCCGGCTACCATGCTGTTTATCGTGCTCCGCGCGCACATTGTCCGTGTGGTGCTTGGGTCTGGTGCCTTTTCGTGGGACGATACGCGCCTCACCGCAGCTATCTTAGCTATTTTTTGCATCTCTCTTGTGGCGCAAGCGCTTATCCTTGTCTTTTCACGAGCGTATTACGCTGCTGGTAAGACGTGGACACCAATACTAGTTAATGTGGGAAGTTCTGTTGCGGCAGCGCTATTAGCGTACGTGCTCGTTTCTCGTGTCAGCGTAGTGTCTGATGGAAAGTATTTTATTGAGGCACTGTTCCGTGTCGCTGATGTTCCTGGTACGACAGTGCTCATGATTCCAGCTGCATATTCGTTTACACTCCTGTGCGTCGCCCTCGTCTTTGCAGTGTTGTTTGCACGGACATACGGTTTCGAGCGTGGTACAGTGCGTTCGGTTGGCATTTCACTCTCGTCTTCGCTTATTGGTGCGGTATGCGCGTATCTTGCGCTTCAGGCGTTTGGTCCATTGTTGCCAACGAACACATTTCTCGGTATCTTCACTCAGGGCCTTGCGGCTGGGTGCGTCGGCCTTCTCGGATGGGTGTTCGCGCTCTGGCTCTTCAAAAGTGAGGAATGTAGGGAAACTCTTGTAGTAGTACGACGCAAGCTGTCAGTATATGGATCAAACACACATACGTAATTTTTCAATCATCGCGCACATCGACCATGGCAAGTCGACTCTGGCAGATCGCTTGCTCGAGGTAACAAAAACCATAGAAGTGCGCAAGATGCGTGACCAGGTCTTAGACGCTATGGATCTCGAGCGAGAGCGAGGGATCACGATCAAGTTGCAGCCGGTACGGATGCATTGGAACGTGGGTCGTGCCGACTACGTGCTAAATCTCATAGACACACCGGGACATATAGATTTTGGCTATGAAGTGTCGCGCGCACTTACCGCCGTTGAGGGTGTCTTACTTCTTGTTGACGCAACGCAAGGAGTGCAGGCGCAAACTTTGGCAGTACTTTCTATGGCGCGAGAGGCGGGGTGTACAGTGATTCCTGTTATAACGAAAATTGATTCTCCACTCGCGCGTCGCGACGATATCGCGGTAGAGATGGCAGAACTTTTAGGAGTTGAGCTCGATGACATTATCGATGTGTCCGGTAGAACGGGTGTCGGAGTGCCAGAACTTCTAGACGCCATAGTTCGGCGCATTCCCGCACCAAAGTCGTTAGGTGGATCAGGTGCGAGGGCTCTCGTGTTCGACTACTCGTTCTCTGAACACCGCGGCATTGTGGCCTATGTGCGTGTGATGGACGGGACGTTACTCCCTAAGGGTAAGGCGACGCTACTTGGTGCACGTGCATCGTGCACCATACTCGAACTCGGGCACGTAGTGCCACAGGAGCAAAAGGCGGAGGTATTGGAAACAGGGGACATAGGGTATGTCGTGACAGGTCTTAGAGAGGCATCACAGGGGATTGTGGGAGACACGCTTGCGCAGGGGACAGGAGAGGCGCTCCCAGGCTATGAGAGTCCACGACCGGTGGTGTGGGCGTCACTCTACCCAGAGTCGCAAGACGACTTTACGCTTCTTAAGCACGCACTTTTTAGATTAAAGCTTTCTGACTCTGCACTGTCGTTTGAGGAAGACGGTTCCTCGACACTTGGAAAAGGGTTTCGGTGCGGGTTTTTAGGTATGCTCCACATGGAAATAGTGACGGAGCGACTGAGACGAGAGCACCATGTCGAGCCGATAATCACTGCGCCGTCCATCACGTACGAAATTACTACGCAAAAGGCAACGTTTAGGGCGCACGCTGCGTCGCAGTTTCCGAACGATGGCACTATAGTTTCAGTGCGCGAGCAGTGGGTGGTGCTTACTATTATGACGCCAGTCGACTATTTGTCACCGCTCACACAACTTTTGTACGAGCACGAAGGGACGATACAGACGACAGAGATGTATCACTCGCGTATGCGCCTTTTGGTCCACATGCCACTTCGAGAACTAATGCACGGTTTTTTTGATGCACTAAAAAGCACCACGTCGGGTTACGCATCTTTAGCCTACGACATGCTCGACTGGCGCACTGCAGACGTGTGTCGTTTAGACATCCTCGTTGCGGAAGAGGAGGTGGCGGCGCTGTCACGAATCATTTCTCATCGCCGGTTAGAAGGGGAGAGTCGTGCGATTGTAGAGCGACTTAAGAAGGAACTGCCGCGTCAGATGTTTGTGGTAAAGATTCAGGCAAAAGCAAATGGCCGCATAGTCGCGTCAGAGTCTATCAGTGCATTTAAAAAGGATGTGACGGGGTACCTCTATGGTGGCGACGTGTCACGCAAAAATAAACTGCTCGATAAGCAAAAGAAAGGTAAGGAGCGCCGTAGCCAGCAGGGGAGTAACAAAATGCACATTCCTCAAGAGGTATTCCTTAAGCTTATTAAACCCTCAGACGAGTAGTTCGTACTTACGCAGGTGAGTGTGGTCCAGGGTTTCGTGGCGGGCGAGGTGGTCTCGGAGCACTCTTACTGCGGAACACCTGATAGGCCCCTAACGCAAGAGCGGCTACCAGCACTTCCCACAAAATACTACCACCACCCGTTACTTTCTCTATGATCGAGGCGTACTTGTCGCCATGCTTTACTTCGCGAACAACGTCTAATAGCATAAAGGACCCCAGCAGAGCACTAGCCCCCTTGCCCAGCATGTCACGAAATTCCGAACCCATAGTACTAGTAGCCGTAGGGAATAGTAGCCGCAATCATCGATACAATGACCAATACTGAGACAACGATCCAGAAGCCTTTGATGTACTTTTTCGCGCGCTTGTCGAATAACATATGACGTACTGTACACCAGGTACTATACTTTGGCTATGGTCACACAACGGACAGTACGGCAGGTGCGGCGCGTGCTGCTCTGGGCACTTACGGGGATCCTTGTGCTTATAGCGCTCGCGATAGCTACGTCTACGTGGCGGGTGTTTGGGACGCTAGCCTCGGTACGTGCCGAGCGGTACGAGGCGGAACGCGAACGCGATGCACTCATGGTACGCACCACAGAGCTTAAGGCCGCGGTCGGTGCGCTCGACACTTCTCGCGGGCTCGAGGCCGAGATACGGTCACGGTATCCCCTGGTAAAGCCTGGGGAGCATGAATATGTATTTGTGGATGGTCCAGATGCTATGGCTACCTCCACGATCGTGGCAGGGAGTTCAGTTTGGACCCGAGTCAGGACATATTTCGGATTCTAGTGCAGGATACGAGAATCGAACTCGTGTCCACTGCTTGGGAAGCAGTTATTCTACCACTAAACTAATCCTGCAGTTATGTTATGATAGCAGAGTAATTTTCAAAAAACATGGACACATCTACACAGCCAGAAGTTGTTATCTACTCGACACCGACGTGCCACTTTTGTGCACTGTCTAAAGATTACTTTACGAAGCACAACGTTCAGTTTACGAACTACGATGTCGCCTCGGACTTTGAGAAGCGACAAGAAATGATCGAAATGACAGGTCAGATGGGCGTTCCGGTTATACGCATCGGGAATGATGTCGTCATAGGCTTTGACAAGCCTAAGCTCGCAGAACTTCTCGGAATCAAGGATTAGAGGCATACTTAGGAGGGTTTGCTCTCGTAGTTCAATGGATAGAACGGCCCGTTCCTAATGGGCAAATGTAGGTCCGATTCCTGCCGAGAGCACCATGAGCAATAACACTTTTGCAAGTATCTGGGATGCAGCACTTGCTACACTGGGAGCCTTTATTGATTATCAAAGCGAGTTACCCAAAGTGGATTTTCTAGAGTTTCTTGTTAAAGAGAAACAACTATTGCTGCACGGATCAAATTGGGACGTCTCTGCTTTAGAGCCAAGACTCGCTAACTGTGCGTCCAAAAAATTTGGTAACTTGAACGCTGTGTACGCTGTTGAAGACGCGGTACTTCCAATTTTTTATGCCATTAAGGACAAAAATTCCTTTAGCGGTGTTGCGGTCAGTGGAACTCACCAGGACGGTGATGCGCCTAAGGAGTATATTTTTAAAGTTGAACAAAGGATGCTGGATATACAGCCTTGGTCTCCAGGGGTCGTTTACATCTTAGATCGTAAGGGGTGTGAGCAGGGGACCGACGACAATAGGCTCTTGATCGACGAATATATTTCTCGAACCTCAGTTATTCCTTTAGCAAAACTCGCAGTGAATCCGCAAGACTTCCCGTACCTAAATGCCATTGATTCTTTGTAGTATAATTTCCTCATATGGACGAGAAAAGGCTCGAAGAAATGTACCAGATGGTGCGGGAAAATAACGCGATGCTCCGTAGCGCACGACGCTCTGCATTTATTGGTGGAATTTTTAAGATACTCTGGTGGGTTGCGATTCTCATCGTGATCCCGTACTTTACCTGGCTTTATCTTGAACCGTACCTGAATACAGTGACGGCGCAATACCAGGCGATCGAGCAGACGAGTGGGCAGCTTTCAAAAGAGGCGTCGGGACTTTTCGATTTCCTCAGACAGTTTGGTGTTGGGGGAGAGTAAGTGGTATATTCATAGAGCTCACGGGGAACCCCGGCGAGCAAAGCGAGCCGGGGTAGCTCAGTTAGTTAGAGCATCCGCCTGAAGAGCGGGGGGTCGCCAGTGCAAGTCTGGCCCCCGGCACCCGTAAAAGATTGATTGACGTTGCGTTGCGGTGTATAACGTGAGCATGAGCGAGCAGTTAACCCTAGAGGGTATAACGAACGTAGAAGATTTAAAGCTATCTGTTACTAAAGGTATCGAGCGCGCGTTACACAATGCTACAGAACGGGGTACTCGTAAGCCCCCTCAAATATTTCATAATGCAGAACAGCTTAAAGCAGTACTTCGTAGGACAGAGCGCATACTTCTTGCTTTAAAAAAAGAAAAGTTAGTCAGTGATCACGATGTTGAGCTTGGTACACTCGCTGCTGCCTACTATAACTTCTCTCGCGCAAAGATAAGCACGAAGCAGGGAACCTTTTTGGGATACCGCACGAAACCGTTTCTAAGCGCAGAAGCTGCTCGGAGCTTTATGAGCAACGAAAACAAAGAAGCGGAGGCCAAGTTTCTGAGTAGGATATACTCTGATGAGGATATGTCTCGTATTGAACGAGCCATTTTGAGCACAGAGGCCGAGTGGAGTCCGGAATTAAAGACGATGTTACACAAGTGTCCTATTGTACATGACCCGATTTCATCTGCTCTTGCACTTGCGGACGTTGGTGTGTATGGGATGGAACCTGAGAGCTCACTCGGTGAGGCAACGCTACGCTACAGAGAGAATAATCCAGTTTTTCTTTCCGAGTTCGTCAGGGAGTTTGCGCAGAGACACGTGGATTTCGTGAAGGGTAGAAAAACGGTATTTAGTAGTTATGAATTACTTCGATTCAGAACGCGTGAGCGAAGTGTAGTCGAAAAGATGTTTCAGGGGTTCGACGAGTCGATTCGCATTGCAGAGGAATTTAAAAATAAGGTTGAAACAGCGAGCCCTGAGGCGGTGAGCAAGATGATGGGCTACTAGCCACGGACTTTGAGTTTGGTCTGCCGGTCTTTGTTTATCTTTGGAAGTCGGATAGTTAAGAGGCCATGCTTCTGTTCTGCCTCTGCCATGTCAACGTCTATTTCTGCTGGTAGCACTACAGTACGGCTAAAAGCGCCCCAGTAGAGTTCGCGGTATACAAAATCGTTTTCGTCCACATCCTTTTGCTCAACGCGCCGTCCACGCAACGTTACCATGTCACGTGTGATCGCAATGTCGATGTCGTCCGGGCGTACTCCAGCAACGAGTGCCCTGATAACAATCTCGTTCGGTGTCTGGTAGACATCTACGGTGAGCTGAGCCTCGCCCTCTTGCTGTGCTTCTGGTATGTCTTGTGGGTTTTGAATCGGGAGTGACTTACCACCACGAGGCTCTCCGTCTTCGAATGCATTAAATCCATCATCTGCACTTGCGCCTGTGAGTCTGTCGAAAAATGAAAGTCTTTTAGCCATAGGTTACTGCTCTGTTGTGCGAATAAATATTTTTTCCCACCATGCAGGCGGGTGGAGGAGCTTAATCCGTTCAAGTGCGAGGAGTACAAACACTATTGCGACCCACACGACAAGAAATACAGTGAGCACCTTCTGAGCGCCTGTAGTAATTATAAGAAAGTTAAAGAAGGTATGCAATGAGGTCGCGAGGATAACTGCTGCGACTGCGTAGTAAAATTTCTCACTGCTGGATCGAAAGAAGGTCATTGCCAGTGCTCCACCGACAATAGATGCACCCAGCACATGAATAAGTGTCGGTCCGATAAATCGTAAATTACCAGTAATCACCGACTCGAGAAACCCACCGCTCATGAGAGGTGCAAAAAGGAACAACGCATTTTCTATTGCTGCAAAGCCGAGAGCGACCGTAATAAGGTACACGGGCATGTCTATTGGTTCGTCCACTGCTCTGTGTCTAAGCACAAAAAACCATGCAGCAATAAGCTTTACTCCTTCCTCTATCAACGCCCAGAGAAACAGGAGGAGGTATCCGTACGGGACAAACGCAGTGACGCCGCTCTCTAAAGAAAGTATGAGGGGCACTGTCAGCATGCCGACGAGGAATGCAATGAGGAGTCGTTGTCTAGGCTCTGGGTGACGCCAGTCTTGAAAAAGCCAAAACATGAGCCAGATCCCGATAGGTAAAAAACCGATCCCTATCGACCAAACTGCGGCCTGTGCGAGCGATGCAAATTCTGGCACAAAACTATTGTAACTTGCTTTTTGGCCAGGACGCGATCATGAGGAGCTCTGTTTCTTTGAGTGGGAGTGATGACCAAATTTCTTCAGTTACGAATGGCATGAACGGGTGGAGCATCTTGAGCGAGGCAGTAAGTATGGTGTAGAGCTTCCACGCTGTCGCTCTTTGGGCGACAGCGTCAGTGCCTTGTAGCACTGGCTTTGCACGCTCAATTACTTCGTCTGCAAACGTGTGCCACACGTAGTGGTAGACACGGTCCGCAGCGAGGTCGATACGATACTCGTCGAGCTGTTTGGTCACTTCTAAAACAGTGCGATTGAGTTCGGCAATGTCCTCCTGATCAGTAGCAGACAAATCATGACGCTCACTCAGGTCAGTGGTCTCAGTATTTTCTAAAACAAAGCGAGCGATGTTCCAGATCTTGTTCGCAAAGTTTTTATATCCACGTATTTTATTTTCATCTATTTTTGAGTCCGTGCCTGGTGCCATGCCCATGATGAGCGCAATACGCACCGCGTCCATGCCGTACTTTGCTGCCATGTCGACGGGGTCAATATTGTTGCCGAGTGACTTTGATATCTTCCTTCCTTGTCCGTCACGCACCAGTCCGTGAATATAGATCGTGGTGAAAGGCACAGTATTCAAGTGAAAGCTCGCCATCATAATCATGCGGCTTACCCACAGTGGAATGATGTCGTAGCCAGTTTCTATCAGTGCAGTAGGGTGGTAGTTTTTCAGGTCGGCTGTTTCCTCTGGCCAGCCGAGTGTGGTCATGGTCCAGAGGCTCGATGAAAACCATGTGTCTAACACATCCTCGTCCTGCACCCATCCATCTCCTGGAGATGTAGCTTGAACTTTTAGCTCGTCGCCCTTGTACCATACAGGGATGCGGTGGCCAAACCAGATTTGTCGCGAGATGCACCAGTCGCGCAGGTGGCGTACCCAGTGTAGGTATTGTTTCTCATACCTATCTACGAGGAAAGCGCTTTTTTCAGATTCGACTGCCTCGAGCATCAAGTCTTTGAGAGACTTTCCATCTCGTACTTTTTTACTTACATCTACAAACCACTGTAACTTTATTTGTGGCTCTACTACGCCTCCTGTTCGCTCTGCAGTTGAGACATTGTGCGTGTAGTCCTCTATCTTTTCTACGAGCCCCTTTGACTGCAACTTCTCGATTATTTTTTCTCGTGCATCACTGATTTTCATACCTGCAAACTCGCCCGCGGTGGGAAGGAGCTTTCCAAAGAAGTCGATGATCTGTTCCTTCTCGAGTCCGTGTTTCTCTGCAAGGTCAAA
The DNA here is from genome assembly GCA_964438675.1 of uncultured Candidatus Saccharibacteria bacterium. Taxonomy (GTDB): domain Bacteria; phylum Patescibacteriota; class Minisyncoccia; order Phycocordibacterales; family Phycocordibacteraceae; genus Phycocordibacter. The sequence goes on along the minus strand of CAYTKJ010000014.1, from coordinate 442 downwards.
GTCGACGACCGAGTGCCACGGTGTAATCGTCATTACCCCGGTACCAAACCCCATGTCTACTGACTCGTCTTTGATCACCGTTGCCGTGAGCGGTCCGTTGATCCACTCGAGTTCAATTTTCTGTCCGTGCGAGTATTGGGCATAGCGCGCGTCGTCTGGGTGCATGACCACATACTTGTCACCAAACTTTGTTTCAGGGCGTGCGGTACCGATAACGAATGGTCCGTACTTAAGGTAGTAAAACTTATCTTTGCGCTCTTCGTATACTATTTCGTCGTCTGAAATCGTCGTCTGTCCCTTTGGGTCCCAATTCACCATACGGTGTCCGCGATATATGAGTCCGGCTTCATACATTTTTACAAAGGCTGTCATCACCGCGCTGTAGCGTTTTTCGTCCATGGTGTATGCGTAGCGAGACCAGTCGAGCGAGGCTCCCATCGCA
>CAYTKJ010000013.1:0-13634 GCA_964438675.1 uncultured Candidatus Saccharibacteria bacterium | reverse complement strand
AAAAATCACCGGTACAAATCGGTGATTTTTTGTTAACATGTAACCATGTCGGTAAAAATAATTCTTAATTGCTACATGCTATGAGAAACGGACCTGAGAGCTTGCAAACTCATGAAAATGCACCACGTCTCAAGACAGTGAGTCTTGAAGGAAGCTCCATAGGCGTCGCGCTTGCTCAAGTTGCAAACGGCGCGGGGGAAAAGGAACTTGCTTGGGTACTCGCACCAGAGAACTTTAAAGCGACTTCAATCGTGCTTCAGGGAAGCGTCTATTACTACTTCCCAAACGCAAGAAAAAATGGCAATAGTACCTGGTGCGTGTCCGAGCATAATGGTAAGTTTGAGCCACACCACCATAAGGATACTGAGTGGTGGCTTACTGCTGCATGTGCGGTTATTATTGAAGAGAGTGCCATCTAACCTATACATGAACTGATGACTGAGAAAGGTGAGAAATACACATTTACAGAAAAGTTAGAGTTATACGGAGAAAGCTACGACGTGCGTACAGTGAACGCAGTTATCGAAACAGCATCAAACCTAGCTAACCGTACTACTGATGCTGAGTGGGTGCAGCAGAATCCACACGAGGCACACGCGTACCTTTATGAAGACGACTGCATGTACTACTTCCTTGGTGATAGTGCTCCTGATGAGGAGTCAGTACTGTTTATGTACTGGAGAAACGGTGCATTTACCGAGCGATGGTGTACAAAAAACGCACCGTGGACAGACAAGTGTCGAGCGGTGCGAAAAATCCCCTTCCGACGAGCAGTGTCTCTACCCGCCCCTACTGGCGTTTTGCCACCTTTAGAAACGCCGTGAAAAGAGGATGCGGAGACAGTGGACGTGCTAGAAACTCGGGGTGGAACTGTGTCGCAAGAAAAAAAGGATGCACCTTCTCTGGAAGCTCTGCGATTTCCATGAGTCGCTTATCTGGTGACACACCCGAGAACCTGAGCCCCGCTGCCTCGAGCTGTGCGATGTACTCTGGATTCACTTCGTAACGATGACGGTGGCGCTCGTATATACGCTCTGTGCCGTACGCCTTGCGCGCAATAGTGCCACGAAGCAGCGTGCACGGGTACGTGCCTAAACGCATCGTTCCGCCATACGCTTTGTTTTCTAACTTCTCTTTCTGGTCGTCCATAACGTCGATAACGAGCTCCTTACCGCGCACCTCTATTTCGCGCGTATGAGCGCCACGGATACCTGCTACATGCCGCGCGTACTCTACAACAGCTAACTGCATGCCGTAGCAAAGTCCAAAGTACGGAATTTTATGCGTACGCACATACCCGATCACACTAATAATTCCCTCAACCCCAGTCGCACCGAACCCGCCAGGGACTAACACCCCATCAAACTTTTTAAGCACATCGAGCTTCAGGTTCTTAGACTCAAAGTCTTTTGAGTTCAGGTACGTGAGCTTGAGCTTCACGTCGAGCGCAAACGCGGAAAACTTGAGTGCCTCAAGGACTGAAATGTACACATCCGACAGGACGAACGACCCAGAGTCAAAGTATTTTCCAACTACAGCTATCTCGAGCTCACGCTTCCCATTCTTTGACTTGCGGACGAAGCGCTGCCACTCAGCAAGGTCACTCTTTCGTTTAGGAAGTCCGAGTATGTTGGTGAGTATGTCCCCTAGCCCGTCTTTCTCAAAGTTGAGCGGGATATCGTAGATCGACTTAACGTCAGGCGCAGAAATAACCGCCTCTGGTCGCGTATTACAGAACGTTGCGATTTTCTCCTTGCGCTTTTGATCGAGTGGAAGCGGTGAGCGGGCAAGTATGACATCTGCTTGGAGCCCCGCCGCATTTAAGGTGCGTGCCGCGTACTGGGTCGGCTTTGTCTTCATTTCGCCTATCGAGCCAGGGATCGGGACATAGGACACCATAACCACCGCGACATCGTCTGGGGCTTCCTGCTTCATCATGCGCACCGCCTCGAGGAAAATGATGTTTTGATACTCACCTATGGTGCCGCCGATTTCTATGAGCGACACGTCCGCATTCCGTCTCTCAGCTGCAGCCCTAATACGACGTATCACTTCGAGTGGAATGTCGGGCACCACTTCCACGTTCTTACCGGCAAACTCAAGGTTACGCTCTCGCCGTATGACCTCCTGGTACACGCGCCCTGTCGTCATGTAGTTTATTTCGGGCAACGTCTCGTTTAAGAAACGTTCGTAGTTCCCCATGTCTTGATCCGTCTCAAACCCGTCGTCAAGTACAAACACCTCGCCGTGCTCGGTCGGATTCATCGTCCCTGCATCAACATTTATGTACGGGTCGATCTTGAGTGCGGTTACTGAAAAACCCTTTGACTTCAAGATAAGGCCAATAGAAGACGTCGACACGCCTTTCCCGATACCACTCATCACGCCACCAACGACAAAAATGTACTTGCGTGGCTTATGAGAAGAAGTCGCGCCCGATCCTTTTTTAGATGATCGGGACGTATGCATAGGGGCCATTATACCGACAAATACTTGCGAACTGCAAGGAAGGAGGACACGACCCCCAACAGCGCTCCAGTCAGGATAAGCACCACGAAGAAAAGTGGGAAGTGGGATACATAGTAGCTAAAGATGTCAGCATTAAACGTAGCGAGCGATGCGCCTTTCAGGGCATACGCAAGCGGAAAGAAGAGTATGAGAGACACCAGGCCAGCCGCCGCGCCATACAGCGTGCCCTCGACCATAAACGGACCGCGGATGTACCAATTATTTGCCCCAACGAGACGCATCACTGCTATCTCTTCACGTGCTGTATAAATTGCGAGTCGGATAGTGTTAAACGTTATGAGTATAGATGCGAGCGCAAACACCAGCGTTACTATGAGTCCGAAGCGCTCGACATAGCTCGTGACAGACGATAGTTGGTCTATGACTGCCTTGTTGCGCTCATAGTTAATAGACTCAATGAGCGGCGCGGTCAATGTGCCATCCTCCTTTGTCTTTAGGAATCTAAAGATACCCTCAAACTTTGACGAGTCCGAGGCCTTTACCGCGAGCGACGCGCCGAACGGATTCTCTCCTAACTCGTCGAGTGCTCCGACTATGTCTTGGTCGTCTTGGTGTCGCGCACGAAACTCCTCGAGCGCGCCCTCACGTGTCGTGTAGGTCACGTACTTCACCTCAGGAAGCGCCTCTAACGCACGCTTTATCTCAAGTATCGAGTCTTCAGGCGCATTTGTAACAAAATACACGTTTACGTCCACCTTGTCCTGCACATACACTACAAATTGATCGACAAGTGCTGAGAGAAACATCAGCGAGCCTACGATCATGAGTGTCATCGTCATCACAAACACCGCCGCGGTCGAAACAAACCCGTTGCGCATCACGTTTACAAAACCGGAACGAAATACGCGTCGCACAGAGATCCACAACATACTTACAGTATATATCTTCCCTCCTTATCGTCACGGACCACACGTCCGTTATCCATAGTGACCACGCGCTTTCCGAGCGAGTCCACGACCCCCTTGTTGTGCGAGGTAAGCACAACGGTAGTGCCGAGCTCGTTAATGCGCTTAAGGATTTCGACTACCTGGTAGGTGTTGATAGGGTCCAAGTTACCCGTTGGCTCGTCCGCAAGGAGGACGTCCGGCTGGTTTACAATAGCGCGACCTATGGCGACGCGCTGACGCTCACCCCCTGACATTTCTTTTGGAAAGTTCCATGCCTTTTCAGTGAGGTCGACGAGCTCGAGTACATGCGGCACGTCTGCTGCTATTTCATCGTCAGTGCGCCCCGCAGCCTCCATAGCAAATGCAATATTTTCGTACGCTGTTTTATTTGGAATGAGTCGGTAATCCTGAAACACGGTGCCGATTTTTCTACGTAAGCTATGGAGTGCCGAGCGTGGGATAGTGTGCACGTTTTGTGATTCAAAATAGACGGCACCCGAGGTCGGTCGCTCTTCAGCGAGGATCATGCGCAAGAGGGTCGTCTTACCTGCACCAGCATGCCCCACAATAGACACAAACTCCTTGGGCTCGAAGGTGATTGTTACATCATCGAGCGCGGTCGATGTAGCGTTGTAGATCTTCGTAACGTGGTCAAAATAAATCACTAACTTATTGTACCTCTATTTTTTTCATGGCTGCAATAAAGTCATCTAAGTCTCCCGCGAGTACTTTGTCAGGGTTGTGAGATTCGTGGTCAGTGCGGTGGTCCTTTACCATTTTATAAGGATGTAAAACGTACGAGCGTATCTGGTTTCCCCACTCAATAGACGTGGTGGGTGCCAGCGAGAGTCCCTGCTTCTCCTTTTCCTTTCGCTCGCGCTCACGCTCCCAGAGTTTTGCTTTTACGAGCGCGAGTGCTCGTTCACGGTTTGCTGCTTGCGAACGCTCGTTCATGGCATGCGCAGATATGCCTGTCGGTGTGTGCACCACGCGCACTGCCGTTTCGCGCTTATTTACGTTCTGTCCGCCCGCGCCACCGGCGCGGGCGAAGGTGATCTCGAGGTCCTCTGGTCGAAGCTCGACCGTGTCGTCCTTAGTTAACTCAGGCAGTACTTCGACGAGCGCAAACGATGTCTGTCGCTTGCTCTGCGCGTTAAAAGGTGAGATGCGTACTAAGCGGTGCACCCCTGCTTCGTGTTTTAGACTTCCAAACGCGCCTTTCCCTCGTATATCAAACGTAATGTTTCGGTACCCACCGTGGTCGTTCTCGCTTTCATCTATAAGTACTGACGCCCAACCTTTTTTTGTCGCATACGACTGGTACATCTGAAAGAGCATCGCCGCGAAATCCTCAGCATCGTCCCCTCCTGCACCCGCAAGAATCGAGATAGTTGCAGAGCCGCGCTCGTGCGCGTCACCACCCTCAAGCGATGCTATAAGCTCCGCACGCTCTTTAAGCACAGCTTGTGCCTTGTCCTTGTCTAGCCAAAAATCAGCGCTCGCCATATCGGCGTCTATTTCTTCAATTCGTTTTTTTGTTTCTTCCGAGTTCATATCTGAGCCGCCTCCCAGATTCGAACTGGGGACCCATTGCTTACGATGCAATTGCTCTACCAACTGAGCTAAGGCGGCACTACCACTACCCATTCTAACTGAATGGTGGAGCCGAGAGCCGGGATTGAACCGGCGACCCCGTCCTTACCATGGACGTGCTCTACCAACTGAGCTATCTCGGCATTCGTTAAGATACTTCGTACCTCAACGCTCCCCAAATATAGCGTAAACACTGCTAAAATGAAACTGTGTTCACTCATTATCCGAAGCTCTCGGCCATACTCCTTACCTACCCCCTCGCATTCTTTATCTTTGCTTCCATTGGTCCAGAAGCCATGCACCTTATAGTTGAGCCGTTCGGGATCGGCGGGATATTTGTTGCAGGCGCACTCTATACCTATGGCTTTACCGCAAGCGCTGCTATGTTTCTTATACCCTCTTTTTTACCCGACTATCCAGTGATTTTTATTGCACTTATCGCGGGGCTCGGCGCAACACTTGCCGACATCACGATTTTTAGACTTCTTAAGGGAAACTTAAAGAAAGAGATAGACCGTGTGCGCAGAATCCCTGCGGTGGGACGAGTACTGTCTACACCACTTCTCAGATTTACATTTGTCAGAAATATCATCGGTTTTGTGATTATCATGTCTCCTCTACCTGATGAGCTCGGCGTCGCATTTCTAACAATGACCAAGATGCACGAGTCTACATTTCGTATCGTATCGTTTACAGCAAATATACTTGGTGTGTACCTCCTTGCCTCGGCAGGGACGCTCTTGTATTGAATATAAGGCCTAAAACCAGTATAGTAGTGAAGCCGAAAGGCTTTACGCGTGGGTGGCGAAATTGGTAGACGCACTACCTTGAGGTGGTAGCCCGGGCAACTGGTTGGAGGTTCGAGTCCTCTCCCACGCACCAGAATGACAGGGTCATTCTACAGATGGCGACTATGGTGTAACGGTTAACACTGGAGTTTGTGGAACTCTCGATTCGGGTTCGATTCCCGATAGTCGCCCCAAGTCTTTATCACGCTCCGAGAGTGCGATATTGTACTTGGAGAGTCGTTGTAAGCCTGGCTGCGCCAGTCTTTCGCCGGCTCGCTCGAAGCAAATATGAGCAAGCTCCTATTTGCCTTCTTACTCGCCGGCGTAGCTCAGGTAGTTAGAGCACAGCATTCATAAAGCTGAGGTCGAAGGTGCAAATCCTTCCGTCGGTACTTGTAACGACCACCGCGTGAAAGTCAGCAGACTTTTAGCACGGCCAAATCCTGCCGTTGGTACAAAAATCTATCGTATTTTTAGTCCACCACCCACAATCTTGAGCGAGCCACCACTCGTTAGCTTGAGCGAACCACGAGGCCCTATAGTGCTTGCGGGCGCGGTGTAAGTAATTGTTAAATACGGGTCCTGAGATGTATCGGTCTCTTCCGATGCACTAAATGTGACGGCACTATACGTCCCAGTGAATACGGGATTATCATTCGCATCATGCCCTTCGCGCAACGACACACAGGTAATACCAGTCGTTGCAGTACACGTAGACGTCTCGCCCGACTTTTTTATAGCCGCTATACCTGCCGAGTTAAAGGTAAACGTCAAGTATGTGTTCAAAGAAATCGATGTTATGTCCTTACGCTGACCAGCATCTACAGCTTCACTCGCTGCGTTCATAGTGACCGGACCTGCAGTATCAAAATCTGCAGTAGTAAGCGTCGTGTGCGTTGCCTGTGTCGAGGTAGACACAGTAATATAGTCGTCCCCATCATTGTCACCATTCTCGGTTGCAGTGACGTATGCGCTGAGCGTCACGGCACTGATTGTCGCGTCCGTTCCGAGCGCTGATGTGTCGAACGGTAAAAAACCTCGCGAAATCGTAAGTACACAGGTCCCGATCGTTAAAGGTTCGTATTGATAGTCATAGGTACTGCTGACAGAAAAACTCGCCGCAACCGGGGAGGAGTTGAGACCCGTCGCTGCGGTTCGGACCGTAGACCACGTACAGACAGGAGCTGACGCACCACCGGTATCGTGGGACATGGAGTTTGAGACACCCCCATCCCCCGCTCCCGAAAATGGCGACAGTGTGTCGGCATACGCGGTACGTACTAAAAGCTCGGTAAGTGCTTTCCTGAGCGTCATATCTCGGTCTCTAAACCCCTGCACCGTCGTCGTCGCATACTCGAGGTATCGCCAGGACCCATCTACATCTTGTGCAAACACAGGCTGTGAATAAAAGCGCGAGTTGAGTGTGAGGATCGGATCTTCAGTCGAGTCGTCAATCGCGATTAGTGTGGTGTACGAGTTCTCGGTTCTAAGTGCTAGCTCCTCCTGCGGATCAAGTACGTCAGGCACTGGTCCTCCAAGATACGAGTACGACACCGTGCCCTCAGGACTGTACCCAAAGTCGACGATGATGCGGCCAGCGAGCGTTGCATCCGTGAAAGTGGGAAACGCAGAAAGGTCAGTACGTGCTGTGCCCGCAGGCAAAAACCAGAGCAAAGCTCCGACAAGGACCAGCATTAGTGCGCTACCGAGAAACCTTTTCATAGACATCCTTCGACACTCTCGCTATAAATCGCATCAGATCGTCCGCTGAATTGCCTTGCGTCATCACACACAAGATGTACGGTGTGTCAGTATACACAATGCCACAGTCATGGAGCTGTCGAGAGCCGTCACTGAGTACTCGTGTCCCAAACTTATGCGCCACCTTAACTGACTGCGGTACTCCCGCAACAATGCCGTCTCTAAATGTCGTTTGCGTAAGTGTAGTGAGTAGTTCTTCTGAATCTTCTCGTCCCAAGTACGATGCATTGTAGAGTACTCGTAAGAATGCTCCGAACGTCTTCACATCTATCTGGTATAGCTCTCCTGGCTTGGGAGTCATAATTCCTAGGTCAAAAAACAACTTCCCCATCCGTTCAGCCCCCTCGTACTGCGCAAGTACATTCGCTGCATCGTTTGACGAATCGCGGAGCATAATACCTATAAGGTCTCGCACGGTATACACCGCAGGGGGGACTGGCGCGAGCGACGCATTAGATGCGTTAAATCCCTCCATCATTTCTGGGAAACTTTTGGTAAGGTCTAGAGTGTCGTCTAACACACCCTCCTTGCGTGAGTCCCAGTAATACAAAGACATAGCGATCGGCAACTTTAAGAGCGAGCCGGGCTCAAACAAATCGCGCTCGTTAATACCAAACCATGGCCCGTTGTTTAGGTCTCGAAAGTACACAGCAGCGTCAGTTATTGAGCCGGACTTAAGACTGTTCTTAATAAATGCTGTAACGGACTCTTCAACCTCCGCACGCTCACCAATAGTCACTTCCTCTGCCTCAATTCCACATTCAAGTAATGGATTTGTTAGTCCTCCTCCTCCTCCTCCTCCTCCTTTCGCAAAGACTTGCGCGCTGTGGTATCGGTGACTCTGTTCCTCCCACTCATGTCCGAGCCAAAGGCCGAGCAAAAATACTCCTACTATTGCGAACGAGCGTGTGATGACGAGTAACTTCATGGTGTTTCGGGTGGTGGGTCAGTGGATGGTTCAGGTTCTGGGTTTTCAACGAGTACAGTACGGGTTGCGGTGCCGACGTTACCCACAAGATCGAACGTTTCTATAAAGTTACTCGAGTCGCGTGCAACTTACATATACGTCCACTGGTACAGGTGTACTATCTCCACTGTATAGAACAATTCTCCAACCTACAGACCCACCCGCAATCATTATTGGCTCATCTACATACACTGTCGCCAATCCAATTAACTCTGGCTGAACTAGCAAATTGTAACCACCGCCAGTAGCCTTACTACCCACATCACATTGAACCTCAAAAGTCGAAACTGACTGCGGGGCAGCAAATTCGCGTTCGACAATTGTGTAAAACTTGGGATTTGCGGCTTGAGCACTGAGCCCAACAGAAACGTAAAGAGCTATTAGCACAGCGCCTGTAATCACAAATAACGTACCTGGTATAGATGTAAAGCCTTGATTCATAGTTTTTGAATTACTTAATTAGTATTGAAATAAGTATAACAGTGTTCATTTGCCACACCTTCATACATGATGCTCGACACGCTAGCAATATACTGCGCATTCATCTTCATGGTGTTTCAAGTGGTGGGTCTTCAGCTCGCGGATCGGATGGAGGTGGGTCTTGTGGTGGCGGATCGCTCGGTGATGGTTCAGGTGGTACTGGCGCTTGCACTATAACAGTGCGAGTAACCGTTGTCGTGTTATTTCCAGAGTCTGTCGAGCTATACGATACAGTGTGCTCACCGACGACTGACGTGTCTACAGTGACCGTTGTAACCACCTCACCATTAAGTGACGTCGTCATAGCGAGGTTTGTGTCTAGGTCGTCAGTCACGAGTGCGCCAAGATCAGCATACGTGTCACCCACGTTTACTGTTGCAGGATTATTCCCTTGTATTTCAATAACCGGCGGAAGGTCTGCTGGGGGAGGCGTGTCGTTTCCGTTTCCATTTCCTCCACTGTTGCCACCATTTCCATTGCCGTTTCCATTTGTCGAGGTGCCGGCTACTTGTCCCTGCACCATCTGGAGGAACTGCTCCTCGGTCACACACACCGTGCCGACACACAATTTCTCAGTATGCACTTCCTTGGCGAACAGTTTTTCTATAACTGCAAGTTGCGCCACGATTTGGCCCGCAACAAACTTAGTGAGCTCTGCTCCCTGTTCGAACGCAGCGTTTGTCAGTGTTGCTACTGCGTCCGCAAGTGTCAGAATGCCCTCCTGCGCATCTTGGAGTATGTCACCGATCGACATATCAACTCCAGGATCTATAGCGACCATCACTCGGTTGACACACGCACCCTCCTCAAAGACCGCGCCTTGTGCCTCCAAGGTAACCTTCAGCTCAGCATCACAAGCCCCCTCGACTGCCGGATCGAACTCGCTTACCGCACGACCCATGGTCGAGCCCGGCCTGCCAGCGCGCATACCAACACCAGCGACTGATGAGGAGGTGACCCGCGAGCCTAGCTTGATAGGGCCATTCTCATTCGAGACTATTACCGGCACACGACCAAGAAGTGCTGCACGTACGGTGCCTGATGACTCGTCGCCCATTACTGCATATGGAGATGTGGTGATAGCACCCATCATATCTGCGTCGTAACGGCCCACCGACCTTCGTACTCCGTACAAAGTGGTGGTGCTGTTAGATAGCAACATACCCTCAATATAGGATTCGGGGTCATCCGCTAAGTACGTCTCTGCTATGTCTGCCATTTCGGCAGGACTAAACGAATCTTCCGAGCCACCTCCGCCACCGGCTACAATGCCGCCTGGTGGATCGTCGACCCAAAGACGTATCAGGGAGATATCGAGGTTGCGCACCGAAGTACCTGTTCCGCCCGTCACAACACCGGAACTGAGGAATGGCAGCATCGACTTGACCGTCATTGTGCCTGGAGTAATCTGCGCAACAAGATTACCGTTAATCAGGAAGTACGCCGTAGTCGGTGTCAACTCGATACGAAGCTTAGCAAAAGCTGTTGATGATGTTGCAACCAGAGTGTTCACAATGGTACTCACGCCGCCAGTGCGGTGCACGGCTTTCCAAGTATTTCCAGTTCCGTTGCCAGTTGATGATGCGGCGAAGTAGACACCTTCCCATGGTTCAGATCCGAAGTCTGCGGCGACACCTGCGCCAGGTGTAGTGGTTCCGGTAAAGCCGACCATGTAGAGAGGTGTGGTCGAGTCAACTGTCGAGTTGGTGCGCACCCATGCTTCGAGTACTGGGCTGGTGGTAGCAGAAGCGAGAACCGATCCAGCAGAGAGGATCGCGGCCGCACCCGCAGTCGCAGCGCCGCGGAGCTGGATAAACGATGGGTAGGCAGTCGTCGTTACTTCGATTGTACCCGTCGTGTCCTCGTTAAACGCCCAAATGTCACAGAAAAATCCTGCGCCTACCGTCGTTGCGGCGTTGGTCGTGGTTGCCGTGATCTGCACACGAACGGGCGACATAAAGTCACAGGTATTCTCGCGCCAGGTGCTGTAGGTACGACCATCGACCGTAAATTGGTCGCGAAGCCCTGCATTACCCCACGGCGACGTGGTGCCGACTGCAACACGCGCGTAGTTCATAGCGCCAGTAGTAGTAGCTCCAACATAGAAGAGTGCTCCCTGGTGACCGTTCGAAGTCCATGCTGAGGTGGTTGCGACGAGAAATGAAGGAGTATTACTCTCGCCCCCAACTACTGTCAGCTTGGCCCACGGGGTAGTTGTACCAATGCCGATTAGTCCTGACCTGTTACCTGAAATTATCGACAACACAGGATCCGTCGACGTCGCAAAGGTGCTTGGTGAAGAAGTTGCAAGATAGAAGTTGCCATTCACCGTACGAAATGCCCATTGGTCGTTTGTAAGCGACCCATCAGAGAGCGCGAGCTGTGCGCGAGTTGATGAGGCGAGTGAGAGGGTGAACTTAGGGGTCGTGGTGCCAATACCGACGACTGGGTTGGTGAGGCCGTTTGGATAGATAGCGAAGGTGTCGGTCGAGGTTGCCCACTTTTCGTCAGACGTACCGCCCGTTCCGCAAGCAGATGCTGCGCGAGTGAGCGCACCTGTTGCTGACAATTGTGCACAGACAGTGCCGGATCCCTGCAGGCCTCCGAACGACGGGAAGCCGTTGGTGTCGAATGAGAGCGCAGCAACCGTCGACGTCGCAAAGGTACTTGGCGATGAAGTAGCAAGATAGAAGTTGTTATTGATAGAGCGGAACGTCCACTGGTCTGCGGTGAGTGATGCGTCGGTGAGCGCGAGCTGAGGGCGAGTTGATGTGGCGAGAGTTAAGAGTGTGCGTGGCGATGTCGTACCAATACCGACCGCACCAGACTTTTGAATCGTAAATACCGTAGACGATGTCGCCAGATCAGTAGATGAAGCGATGCGGAACGATGAGTCAGATGAAGCATATCCGAGCGTCCAAGCAAAGCTGTCGAGCCCGAGCTGCACAGGCGCATCCTGTCTTGTGGCTAAGCTCGGATCGCCAATAATCGTTTGCCCGGTGTTAAGGACAGAAAACAAAGTCGACGTCGCTGATGCTGTGGACGAACCTATTGCAAAAAGTGTGTTGTTTACAAGTGAGTCAGTAGCAAATGCGTGGACTGAAAGTTTAGCAAATGGTGTGGTTGACCCGACTCCTAGACGGTCTGTTGTGTACAGGTAGGAGAATCGTGTTGCTCCTCCAAAAGAGCCGCCTTGGTTAAATTGCACGGACGTGTCTGATCCGCCTGGCGACCCTGAACCACCACCCACACATGTATTGTTAATTGCAAAACAGCCCCCGCCTGCGGCGATGTTAATACCGACGTTAGACGTAGTCGTAGCGAGACCTACGATGTCGAGCCCGCGAATGGTAGTGGTACCAAAACCAGTACCTGAAATCGAGATAGCTGCTACAGAGGTTGTCGCAAATGTAGAAGCCGACGACGATGCTATATAGAGATTTCCGTTGATAGAACGGAACGTCCACTGCGCACTGGTGAGCGATCCGTCAGAGAGCGCAAGTTGTGCACGAGTTGATGAGGCGAGTGAGAGGGTGAAGCGTGGTGTGGTGGTGCCGATACCGACGACTGGGTTGGTGAGGCCGTTTGGATAGATAGCGAAGGTGTCGGTCGAGGTTGCCCACTTTTCGTCAGACGTACCGCCCGTTCCGCAAGCAGATGCTGCGCGAGTGAGCGCACCTGTTGCTGACAATTGTGCACAGACAGTGCCGGATCCCTGCAGGCCTCCGAACGACGGGAAGCCGTTGGTGTCGAATGAGAGCGCAGCAACCGTCGACGTCGCAAAGGTACTTGGCGATGAAGTAGCAAGATAGAAGTTGTTATTGATAGAGCGGAACGTCCACTGGTCTGCGGTGAGTGATGCGTCGGTGAGCAGAATCTGTGGTGCAGTTGAGGAAGATACGGTGAGCGAGCGTCGAGGAGTGGTTGTTCCTATTCCAACATTAGTACTAATATAGGCACTTCCCAGAACGTCTAGTTTTTGGTTAGCGGTGTAGTTGTACGCGGCACCAACTGAAAGGTTTTTGCTTGCATCAAGGACTAGTCCGTTCGAAGAATCGTTGTTGATACGGAATTGTATAGCACCTCCCGATGGTGCGTTGATTGCAGTTAGTGAAAGATCGCTATCATACAGAAATGCGTAGTTTGATACGGTTGGAGTAACGGTGTTTGAGCCAAACCAAATGCCTGGGTAGTTGGTTGCTTGCCCAATCAATGCCTGTGCTCCAGCAATTCCGAAAGTACCATTTCCATATACGTCAAGTTTCTGACGTGGTGTCGTCGTTCCGATGCCAACGTTCCCGCTCGACAGTATCGTCAGAGCAGACATAGTCGACGTCGCAAAAGTACTTGGTGATGAAGTAGCAAGATAGAAGTTTCCGTTTATTGAGCGTTGGGTCCAGATGTCGGAAGTGAGTGACCCATCAGAGAGTGCAAGCTGTGCACGAGTTGATGAGGCGAGTGAGAGGGTGAAGCGTGGTGTGGTGGTGCCGATACCGATGATTGGGTTCGTGAGTCCGTTAGGGTAGATTGCAAACCCGTCGGTTGAGGTTGCCCACTTTTCATCCGATGCACCACCGGTAGCGTCAGTACCATCACAGAGTCCGGCACCACCAGTGATGGTGGTACAGA
>CAYTKJ010000012.1:0-15008 GCA_964438675.1 uncultured Candidatus Saccharibacteria bacterium | reverse complement strand
TCTATCTACTGTACCAATTTCTCCAATTTCTGCACGTCCTCCGCTATGGACGCAAGTCCGTCCTCAAAGAGCTTCGGCGAGCGGGTGTCGAGTCCGATAGAGCCAAAAATGTCTTCAGGGGACATGCTCTCACCTGCCGTTAGGAACTGGTCGACTTTCTTTATAAAGTTTTTGTCTTTCTTAAGCTCGACGTGCAAAGCCTTTGAAATCAGTTGTCCGTAGGCGTAACTGTAGACGTAGAAGAAACGGCGGATATGCCCAATGGTAACAAAGAAGTAGCCGTCTTTAGTGTCGAGCTTAAAGGCAGGGCCCAAGTATGCTGCCATCTCCTCGTTCATCAGAGCCGCTATCTTATCCTTTGGTACGTATCCGTCTTTGCGCACTGCATCGTGGAGCTTTTGTTCAAAGCGGAAGAAGGCGATTTGCCTAAACACAGTTGCCACATCATCCTGAATCATATTGTGAAGGGCGATAATTTGCTGTGACTTCGGTAGCGACTCGGTCAGGCGATGCATCGTCGCATACTCAAAAAAGGTACTCGCCGTCTCTGCAACAGAAATCGTGTGTCCTTGGTAGAAAGGTCGCTGCATTTTTGAACGCTCAGCATGTATAGCGTGCCCCATTTCGTGCCCCAGTGTTTTTACTGAATCAAAGGAATCAGTGTGATTAAGTAACACCAAGGTCGGCGTCGTAGAACCTGACGAACAGTATGCGCCTCCCGTTTTCCCTTTCACCGGATACACATCTACCTGACGGGATGTGGTAAGTCGCTGATACAGGTCTCCGAAAAGCGGGTCGAGGTCGTTGAATACTGACTGCACGAACGGTCGTGCCTTTGCGAAGCTAAAGTCCCCACGTACCTTCCCTACTTCCGCTGCACGATCTGCGTACCCAAGCTTCTTCTCCTTTAAAAGTTTCGCTTTTACTTTATAAAAGCGCTGCGCAATATCCTGATGCTTGGTGACTGCGGCAACAAGTGCCATAACTGCCTTTTCATCATTTTGATACCCACGTATGGTTGCCTCATACGGTGTTTTATATCCGCGAAGCTCGTCGTTTATTTTCTTATTTGTGTACACAGCGTTAAGTTCGCTTTCAGCGACATCTGACACACGCTCGTACACATCTCGCACCAATCCGTAGAGCTTGCGTCGCTTAGCAGTAGGTAGGGTGTTGTACGACATCTCTGCCTTAGGTAGCGGTAGCTCTTCCGTACCCCACTTCACGGTCTGCTTGTCTAAAATGTTGCTGGTTGCTTGCACCCATCGGCTATGCGACACGTCCGATTTGAGTGACAATATTCTTTCCTCAGGCTCAGAAAGGTCAAACTGCGCGTTGTCGAATAACTGCGTCAGGTAGTAGTTGAACGGTGCAAGTTTAGGTGAGGCCAAAAACTCCGCCTGCTTCTCTTTCGAAACCTTACCGAGCTTTAGTCCGAAGAACAAAAGTTTGTTGCCTCGCTTGGTACCTCTATCATCAAGCCTCGCAGCGAGCGCTTCAGCTTCCTTATCTGCCGTATTTAGGTCCTTCCGGTAGTACGCGTAGTAGGACGCATTACTGCCTGGCACTAAAATTAGCTTTTCATACTCAGTGAGCGCTTCAGCGAGTGCCTTCGCGTTAGTGAGCCACGTCGTTGACTGTGCATAACGGGTCACGAAAGCGTCGACAACGCTATCTGCCCTCTTTTGATCCTTTTCTATCTGTGGGTCGTCGAGTCCTGTATATAATTTAGAAAGATCCCACGTGAGTGCAGTGTCTTTTTTAGCCATCACTGCATTGTAGTACGCTGTCCCTATGGAGCCAAACGTACGAATACACGATGCATGGAAGTCCCTTCTCAGGCAGGAGTTTGCACAGCCGTACTTTGTTGAACTTTCAGAGCGAGTGCGCAACGAGTATCTACAGGAAACTGTGTTTCCAAGTCCAAAAAATATCTTTCGTGCCTTCGACCTAGTGCTACCTGCAGATGTTAGGGTCGTGATTTTAGGACAGGACCCGTACCATACGCCAGGTGTCGCAGACGGTCTCGCCTTCTCTACGCCAAGCACTAACAAAGTCCCACCGTCACTCCAGAATATTTTTAAGGAATTGCGCGCTGAAGGCTTTGATACTAAAAGTGACCCCGACCTCACACGTTGGGCAACGCAGGGTGTCCTGTTACTTAATGCATCGCTCTCAGTGCGAAGTGGCGAAGCAAACTCGCACGCTGACTACGGGTGGCACCAGTTTACTGACGCTGCAATTCACACAATCTCTGAAACTCAAGAACATGTCGTGTTTATGTTGTGGGGCGCGTTTGCCAGAAAGAAATCTGTACTGATAGATGCATCGAAGCATCTCATTCTTGAATCTGCTCACCCTTCTCCACTTTCCGCCCACAACGGATTCCTAGGTACTGGTCACTTCAAACAAGCAAATAAGTATTTAGTACAAAATGGTCGTCCAGAAATAGACTGGGGTTAGATTGCTTGTTCTTTCCTGAGCAGTCTCTCTTTCTCGCCCCTGATGCCGTTATACCCACCAAGCGTGCCATCAGACTTTATAACTCGGTGGCAAGGCACTGACTTGTCTTTGTTTACACGCATTATGGCGCCAACGGCGCGTGCTGCAAGCGGATGTCCCGCCCGCGCCGCCACTTCGCCGTAACTCATAGTCTTTCCTTTCGGAATTTTCTTTACAATTTTGAGCACACGTTCAGAAAAATCAGGAAAAGAGTGTTTGATCGTGCTCATGAGTATCTTTAACTTTCTTAACTGTAGGCTTAGCATTTTTTGCGTGTTGTGCTTGGAGTGTTTTGGCAGCAGCTTCTCTATAGGTGCAGTAGTCGCACTGGTCACCAACTTTAGGGATTACTTCTGAGTCGAGGCATTCTTTAATCTTTAGTAGTGTGCCTTCTATCCACCCGTCGTTACCCGTGTACGGAATAACCTTAATGGTGAACTCGAGCTTTGCGTCGAAGGCCTGAAGGTCGGTACGACCGTTCGCGTACACAAAGTACCCCGTGTTAGAAACTTTTAGCCCGTTGTTGCGAAGGAGCCACTGGTACACCTCCATCTGACGCTTGTACCCATCCTGCCAGTCGGCATCTAGCGTTACCTCCTCGTCCTTCGACGTCGCCTTATAGTCGACCACATGAACTTCTCCGGAAGGACTTACCCATACGTCGTCCACTGCGCCGGAAACTGTAAAGCCGGTTGGGACATGCTTTACTTCTACACCCTTAAAATTCTCTCGCCACACGTCCATGCGTGGGTCCTGAAACGGCACCACATCGAGCCCGTACTCCTTCATGAGCGGATGCGCTGTGCTAGCGACACGGTGTATGTCGAACTCCTTTTTTAGAAGTTTATCTACGGCAGAGTTTAAGTTAAAGGGGTACCCAGGAGGACGTGCGGTGCCAAGTTTGTTATCCAAATAAAAACAGCGCGGACACTCAACAAATAAATCTATTTTTGAACGCGAAAGCCTCCACTTTGGTCCACCATAGTTCCAGTCAGGCTTCCGATGTGGCTTATAAAATCCTCCCATACTAGATACTGCAAAGCTTCGTACTCTCTGCTATAACCGCGGCCACTTTCTTATCAGGAATTCCTGCTCGCCTCAGTGTGTCTGGATCATTCACGGTGTGGCAGAGGGGCATATTGGCAGCAAGGAGGCGTGCCTTCTCGGCATTTGTAAGGGATGTAAGTACGGTAACTGGATAGAGCTTCGTTTCTTTAATAATGTCGTCTAGATTTCCCTTTTCAGGGTAGTCCCAACCTAGAAGATGAATACCGGAGCACGTCGCATAGCTGATAGCATTGTCAGTAAATTTTGTATTTGTTATGAGCCATCCCTCATGAATATGCTTTGAGTCCTTCTTGTCTTCGCCGAGCGCGTCGATATCAGTAAAGCGCGCACGAACATAGAGCGCGACTTTCACGTCAGTTTTGTAGCCTGGTTGATTGTGGAATTTGAGTTCTGCTCCTATCACGCGGTCACCTTTTTTCATCACCACATCTACTTCGTGGTCTGCACATTTACCTGGCACCGTGACGCGTGTACGCACCTCATATCCTCGTGCACGCATAAGTTCAGACACGTAGTCCTCAAATGGAAAACCAGTCGGCCCAAGTTCCAGAATGGCACGACGCATCGAGTAGCGTGCGGCGACCGTGTTTTCCTCCCTGTGAAGCAACGTATATGCCTCACGATAGATTTCCTGCGTCGTCATCCCGTCTTGCACTGCACTGCCGATAGTCTCTGACACCGTGCGTGCAAGATCGACGGGTGCTCCAGAACGCACGAGTGAATCCGCAAGTTTATTGATATTAAAAAGCTCTCTCGAACCGTCACCCTTTACTATCTCTGGCATAGCGCCATGATACCACTAGGCAACTACACCACCCCCGTAGCAAAGAACTCCTTGCAGGTCATAGAAGACAAAGGACTGGCCGGGTGCGACAAGGACGGGACTTTCGGTTTTCACAGTAGTGCCTGCTATAGTGGCGCGCACCAATGGTCCGTGGTAGCGGTACTGTGCAAGCACAGTTCCTTTGGGCGACTCACCTGATATAAAACTCTGTGCGACGAGCGTAAAAGCAGTTGCGTCAAACTGAGGCTTCGGTTCTGGTGCCACCACTAACTCATTCCCACGCTTATCTATAACAAACAAACGTTTTTGATTGCTTGTAGTCACATGCTGACCAAGCGTGTAAAACCAAGTACCCTCGTGCTCTCCCACCTGCTCTCCGCTTTCATGTACTATGGGCCCTGTTTCCGTGGGTAGGAATCGTTTAAGAAATGACTTCATGTCGACGTGCCCTAAAAAGCAGAGCCCCTGCGAGTCCCTGCGTAGCGCGTTCGGAAGTTTAGCCTTTTGCGCAAGCTTCCGTACTTCAGCCTTCTTATACTTTGCGATTGGAAATAGTGTATGTTTTAAATCATCCCTCGTGAGTGTCCACAAAAAGTATGTCTGATCCTTGTCTGAATCCCTTGCCGCTTTCAGCACTGAGCCGTTTGTGTCCGCGTAGTGGCCCATAGCTATGTACTCTGCGCCCTCACTTTTTGCGCGCTCCCACATCGCGCCGAATTTAATCGTGCGATTACACATAACGTCTGGGTTAGGTGTGCGTCCTGCTTTATACTCTGAGACAAAGTAATCGACGACTGACTTTTTATACTCTTCAGACAAGTCGTACGTTTTAAACGGGATGCCGAGGTGTGCCGCGACACGCATAGCACTCAGTCTATCTTCTGCACCAGTGCACGGAAGAAAGTCGGGCTCCCAGCCTTTTATAAACACTCCCGTAACCGCATGACCCTGTTTTTTAAGCAAGTGTGCAGCAACAGCACTATCGACGCCCCCTGAAAGACCCATGAAAACCCTCGCCATGTGTGGAGCTTAGCGCAAAAAACGCCTATTTGCGACGTGCTCTTCAAAAGTGCGCGCGTAGTGCATGGTGCCATCCTTCCCAGTAAGGTAGTACAAGTATGGACTTTTTGTCGGCTCAAGTGCTGCTTTAATAGTATCTAATCCCGGGTTATTTATAGGTCCTGGTGGAAGACCACGATACTGGTACGTATTGTAGGGAGAATCAATTTTCAAGTCATCAAATGTCGGATGAAATGTCGGTGTATCGTAAATGTACCCAAACACCGCATCCACCTGAAGTGGCATGCCCATTGCGAGGCGCTTCCACAGTATGCCAGCGACCAAGCGTCGCGTTTCGGGTAACCGCGCTTCCTTTTCCAAGATCGATGCCATCGTAATAATCTCGAGCTCAGTGTGCGCACCTTCGAGTATTGTCGAACGTAATGGCTCGATCGCTTCGTCATACCGCGCGCGCATTCGTGCAACTATAGTTTCTTTGGATGAACCTGGAAGGAACTGGTATGTATCTGGAAACAAAAACCCCTCTTCAGAGCGCGGGAGTTCAATACCAAGCAACAGAGAAATATCGCGCACACTTGCTCCTTCAGGTATAGTCACAGTGCTCTCTTTGAGGCGAGTCTCACCGCGCTGGAGTCGCCACGCGAGTACAAAAGCACTTTCTGGCACGTCCAGGTCGTACCAGCCTGCCTGCACACCACCAGTCAGTCTCACTATAAGTTCAAAGACAAACGGAGACCGTACTGCCCCAAGCGCCCCGAGCTCAGCTGCAACCGAAGCTATCGTTTGCCCTGACTCGATCTTCAGTATTTGGTCTGTAGGAAACTGAGGTGATGGCGCACCTGTGAATGCATACAGCGATGCAAGAATTCCAATTACTGCTGTACATACCAGAGCGCGCATACTAGACGGGGAGGTTGTCGGGCGGCAGTAATTGAGCGCTCTGCGAACGGTTCAATACACTTGCACGTCCAACTTTTGGCAGATGATAGAGAGTGGCTAACTCCTCGGTATTGAGCACAAATGTCCTTCCATAATACGGTGGTGAAAAAAAAGTACGTCTGCGGAATAGTCTAAGGAAATACTCCATCTTGAGTGCTGGTGCTACTGCAAAAATGTCAGACAGTGGCCAGCTCATCCGCTCTGAAGGGTCATACGCACCCAAGCTGTTTAATACGGGGTCTCCGAAACGATCAAAAAGAGTGTCTAGAGACTCGGCACGTTGCTCACTATACCTGCCCTTATCTGCGCAGTAGAGCACACGCAACCCGCAGTCGAATGACGGTTTCTTAAGCGCGCTTTCGATTTGCTTCACCAACTCCTGCTGTGCCTGCGGTAGGTGTCGCATATCACCTGACGATCCAAGTATTTTTTGAATTTCCTTTTGCGCGTCTACGTGAAGAGAGTCGTACGGCATTTCTAAGAAACCACGAAGGCCTGGCGGCCAGTCACGCTGATGCGGGCGCACCATGAGTGAAATCCAAACTTCTTCTCCTTCCCCTACACTGGCAACCTCTTCCAGAAGTTCCTCAAACACATACCGCCGTTCCTTGCTGTGTTCATGCGAGACATATGAGCGCAGCGGGTATGGGTCTGGCTTTACGAGTGAATACTCACGCATGAGTGCACGAGACTCAAACAAATTAAATGAACGCTCGCGCGAGTAGTCACGAGCCTCGTCTATGTCTACGTCACGGTACTCTGCGCGTATACGTCCTTCAATCGCGGCACGATGCTGTACAGGTACGTGTATAAAAAAGCGAACTATGCCTCGTGTGGCACACAGCTCAAATGCCCACGGAACGCGGATTACGCCTTTGCGCAGTGCACTAGTACGGGTAGTGTCAGTACGATAGTACAGAGAATAAAAAATGAGCTCCATGGGGCGTGCAGTTTTTGGAGTGTTGGCGCCTGGCTTGAGCTCGAGTGTTACATACTGTATGTTACTCACAAAGCGCGATCGTATAAAGTGTAACCAGAGTGGTGCAAAAAGTGCTGCAAGTGCAAGCGGTAGCCAGAGTGGCGCCAGTGCGACAATACCTGTATATACAAAAGCCACAAGTGCGGGCGCAAAATAAATCGCCAGTATGACCACAAGTGGAATGCCGACAGATGCGACACGCAAATAAACGCGCCAACTCATGTTGTCATAATACTATGACTATAGGTGGTGAACTATTTTGCGAGCGCGTACTTTCCGTCCTTTTGCTTTGCGATCGCAGAGTTGTTCTGAAGGTTTACCAAAATGGTATTGCGTTTTACGTGGCGCTCTTTACCGACTGCCTTTATAATCTCGTCCTGCGTGAGTGGGCCCTTCTCCTTCAGGTTGGCCTTAATGATATCAATCACATGACCTGCTCGGTACCCCCACTCCTTGAGTGCGTAGAGCCCGCGCCCCACAAGCACAAAGCGCTCCGCGTCTTTGATGAGCTCGTTGTGCGTGGTCGCTTGGTGTGCTTTTTTTGCAAATGTCTTTTCTATCGCCCGTGCTACCTCACGGAAATGCATAGGGGAGCCGTGGCGCTTTAACACAAGGTATGCGTGGTCGCGGATGTTCTTAAGCTTGATGCCCGGTGCCGTGGTACGACCCCACTCACCCAGCGGATTGCGCATTAAACAGTTAGAGAGCTCGAGCCAGCGTTTAGCAGTTTCCTTGTTTTTATACTTTACATTCACCCGCTGCATACAAGACAGCACGTGGTCAACGATCTTATCTTCAGTTACCACGTCTGTCGACTTAATCGATGCGTGCACGGTCTTTATCGCATCCTCTACCGCCTTAGCAACAGACTCATCGACAAACCAGCGGCGCTTGAAATGTTCGTCTTCCTTGCGTGTAACAAATGGCTTACCAACAACCATGAGAAAGTAGAGGTGATTCTTAGTTTCAGGGTCAGTAGCAAATTCAGAAAGTATGGTGTGTTCAGGGAGAACTGATCCAAGCTCACGAACTGCTTCTTCAAGTTGTGAAAGGGAAGTTGATTCTTTGTGAAGAGCGGGGGAATCCTGAATGAGCTTTATTGCATGATTTTCAATCTGTCTAACTCGCTCCCGGGTAATCCCGTAGCGCTTACCGATAGCGTCTAGAGTTTCAGAGTCCTTTTTTCCTGCAAGTCCATAGCGGGAGACAATAACATCCTTAGAACGCTCTGGAAGAACATCGGTAAGACGTTTTGAGACTTCCTTTGGTTTAAATGTTAGCTTTGCCATGGAGTTAGATATGTGTAAGTGAAATGACTATACCATATTGTTATAGCACATTTCAATACTTCAGTCAAAGACCACAAAAGTTATCCACAGGTCAAGGTATCAAGTTTAGAATGCGATCTTTGACAAAAATAGTTTTCGATGGTGTTTCTGGCAAATAAGCCTTTATTTTAGCCTTGGATTTTGCTGCCTCAAGCACCTCTGCCTCCCCTGCCCCTCGGCCAACCGTAACTGTTCCTCGAGTCTTTCCTGCTATCTGAATGGCTAAGGTGACCGTGTCCGACATTAGGTTCGCAGGATCATACTTTGGCCAGGACTCTAGGTGTATTGAAGTTTTGTGACCAAGCTCGTGCCACAACTCCTCGGTAATGTGCGGAGCAAATGGTGCTAAGAGTCTTAAAAATATTTCGTATGCTTGCTTTGGCACCTTGGGCAGGTCTCCAAATGCGTTAGATAGAATCATGAGCTGTGAGACTGAGGTATTAAACTTCATACTCTCTATGTCGTCCCCTACTTTCTTAATCGACTGATTAAGCAGTACCGCGATGCTCTGGTCCATCTCCGCCTCGACGACCTTACTGCTTAGATCGACGACACGCTCAAGGAATTTACGAACCCCGATAAGTCCATTGGTGCTCCAAGGAAAGGACCCAACTACGTTGTACGGGCCGATGAAAGCAAGGTACGTCCTGACAGAGTCTGCCCCTACAACAGCAACATGCTCATCAGGGTTTACCGTGTTACCCCAGCGCTTACTCATCTTTCTCCCATCTTCTGCAAGAATAATTCCTCTATTCAGACGCACCTCGTATGGTTCTGCCACAACAGAGAGACCCATATCAAATAGAGCCTTTGTAAAAAAACGAGAATAGAGCACGTGAACTGTTGTGTGCTCTGCGCCGCCAGAGTAACGTTTAATGGGCATCCAAAGCCTTTGCTTTTCAATAGACGAAAACTCTTGCGTGTTGTGCGGGTCAAGGTATCTAAAAAAGTACCACGAGTTGTCTACAAATCCGTCCATAGTGTCTGTCTCCGGGCGCCATCCTTTGCCAAATATTTTTTCAGTACGCTCAACAAGCTCTTTTGAGCTCCCGAGAGGCGATGTTCCTTTTGGTTTAATGTCAGCGTCCTGTGGCAAGAGCCACGGTAAGTGCTCGTTAGGAATAGCGTGCGGTTTCCCTTCTGGGTCATACACGATGGGTATTGGTGCACCCCAGTAACGCTGACGACTAACGAGCCAGTCCCTGACTTTGTATTTATTTGTAAGTTTACCTCCTATAGCTTCAGTAATTTTTATTTTTGCCTCACTAGATGCCATGCCAGTAAAGGCACCTGAGTTGATGAGTATCCCCGGTGCATCTGAGACAGTTACACCAGTAAAACGTCCCCACTCAAAAAACTCACCGGGCGTTGAAAGTTGCAACTCAACTTCCTTTTGAGTAGCCCATAGTATTTCATGCTTCCTTGCTTCGTCTGCAGCTATTGGCACCTGTGCCTCGCTTTTCAACTCAAAGTACAAAGAATGAAAATGTCCAAAACGATTTACATCTTTAAGCTTGTGGTAGAACTTTGAGTGTGACAGACCAAGGTTACAAACAAACTGAACATCAGTGTATCCGGTCTCCTCCAAAATTTCCGCTATGCCTGCCTCCACCACCGTTTGCCCTTCCTCAACTCCTCCAGTTATGAAGGTGGTTCTTTCAGAATATTTAAGTTTGAGCAAAAGGTATTTGTCATCTGTCCAGTGTTTGAGAATCACAGATACACACTCCCGCTCAACAAAATCCTTTCCTGGTACTGGCACTGAGTCATCAGTAGCAACAAACAATGGCTCAATTACCTCAATGATTGGTAAATTATATTTTTTTGCAAATGCATAGTCTCGTGTGTCGTGTGCCGGTACGCCCATGACGGCCCCAGTGCCGTAATGTCCGAGGACATAGTCAGCGACGTACACTGGCACATCTTCTTTAGTTGCAGGATTTGTTACTTTCAAGCTAAGCTTTACTCCCGTTTTCTCTTTTCCAACTGCCGTACGTTCAATATCTGATTTTTGCTTAGATTCAGCAACATACGCCTGGGCCTCAGGATAGTCTTTAACAAGTGAGTGCTCTGGTGCAAGTACTACGTAGGTAGCACCGCAAATCGTGTCCGGCCTTGTGGTGAACACCTTAATTGGTCCGAAGTTGATCTCTGCACCCGTGCTTCGCCCAATCCAGTTTCTTTGTGATTCTTTTATGGGTTCAGGCCAATCGAGCTTGTCGAGGTCGTCGAGTAGGCGGTCAGCGTACTCAGTAATCTTAAAGAACCATTGCTCAAGTTCTTTTTGCTCTACGACTGTATCGCAACGCTCACACTTACCATCAATCACCTGCTCATTTGCTAGTACCGTCTGATCATTGGGACACCAGTTTACTAATCCCTTGCCACGGTAGGCAAGACCTTTTTCATAAAGCTTCAAAAAAAGCCACTGCGTCCACTTATAATATTCCGGCGAACTGGTGTTTATTTCCCTGCTCCAGTCAAACGCGTTGCCCGTCGTCTTCATCTGTGCGCGCATCTTCGTAACACTCTCTGCTATCCAATCAGCGGGATTGATATTACGTTTAATAGCTGCGTTTTCAGCCGGAAGTCCGAACGCGTCATATCCAAACGGAAAGAGCACGTTGTACCCCTGCATGCGCTTCATGCGGACATATATGTCAGGCACCGCAAATGCGTCCCAGTGTCCTACGTGCAAATCACCCGACGGGTACGGAAACTCGACCAGTGCGTACAAATTCTCTTTGCCTGCAACTGAATCTGGAGTTTCGTAGAGCTTAGCCTTCTCCCACTCGTCTTGCCACTTTTTTTCTATCGCCTTGTGATCGTACGTTCGTGCCATCTGCCTATCGTAGCTTATTTATTGATAGAGCGGATAACGCTCGGGGTCTATTGTGCGATCGAAACACACCTCACCAGCCCCGTGTGCAAACGGCCCCTGGATGAGGTCACCCTTTACCATTTCTGGATCCGATAATGGACGCGCTACGCCGTATTGATTTTGACTCTCTAACGACTCCCTATTAAAGACTGCGCAAAGTTTAAATGATGAGTCTGACGTGCGCTCGTATCGATACGGAACGCCAGTTTGTGCATCTACCGGAAGGACGAAACCAGCTAGCGGATCGTTCAAGAGCTCAATGGTGTCAGGGAGCGCTCCCTTTGTTTGCCAATAGTTTACCAGCTGCCACTGGATAGTTTGGAGGTCACTTACCTTTTGTTCATCGAAGCGGTACAGGCGCTGATCCGCAGGTGATCCGATAATAAAAAATCCAGCAACAACCGATGCCAACACGAACACACCAACACCGTAGCCTAGGTAGTGCGCGAGCCGGATTTCTTTCTCCCACTTACCCTTTAGGTCTGAGAGGTAGTACCAGAAGAAGCCTGCAACTAGAATGAAGACTGCGAGCGACTTCAGCGCAAAACGGATGGTAATTTCTCCACCCAGGAACTCGTTGATGAGCATCACAGCGTCTATGGCGATAGTAAGACCGCCGATAAAAAGTGTGAAGAAGATAATCCAGCGCCTCACCCAAAGATCCTTCTTTTCTGGATTCGCCCGAATGTCCGTGTTCAACTTGCGAGTAAGGTAGATGTAGAGCGGTGTGACGACAATCAAGGTCGCAATAGCAAAACGTATCGCTCCCGAGTACGGGTCGATCCAGGTTATGAGAGGGTCTGGGAACAAGCGGTCAATGTACTGAAAATACAGGGTCAGTATAGAAATAACTGAGGCGTAGAGGGTCGCCATAGCCCCGAGCCAAAGAAAAAAGTCCTTCGGCCCTACCTTTGGTTTTGTAGATATATCCATGAGTACAGTGTATCAAATTTTGAACTCAATGACGTCGCCATCTTTGACTACGTAGTCCTTGCCCTCGGTGCGGACTTTCCCTGCTTCACGCGCTTTTACGAAACCGCCAAGTGCCACCAGGTCGTCGTAAGCTACGACCTCAGCGCGAATAAATTTTTCCTTAAAGTCAGTGTGTATTGCCTGCCCTGCCTCGGGTGCAGTCGCACCCACCTTTACTGTCCACGCTCGTGTTTCATCCTCTCCTGTGGTGAAGTAGCTCTGGAGTCCCAAGAGCTTGTATGCAGTACGGATTAAATCATCAATGCCGTCGTTTAAAACGCCGTACTCCTGCCTAAAGGTCTGCTTATCCTCGCCAGATACTTCATTCATCTCATTTTCTATCGCTGCATCTACAACGACGTACGGCGAGCCGAGACCAGTAAGGTAGTCAGTGAGTCGCGTAAAGCGTTCATCCTTCATCTCATCCAAGTTGTGCCCTCCGGCTTTCTTGTTTAGCACGTACATAATTGGCTTCCGTGTCAGCAACTGAAGTGACGGTATGTCGAGCGAGGCGAAGCGTCCCTGTTCAAGGTCTTGGTACACTTTCTGGAGCGCGCTCTGCTCAAGAACGGCACCCTTGTCACCACGCTTTACATCACGTTCGACACTTTGCAGCCGCTTCGCAACCATTTCAAAATCCGCAAGCACAAGTTCCAGATTTATTACCTCGATATCCTTAACAGGGTCAATGTCGCCGTGCACATGTGTAATGCCTGAGTCCTCAAAAATGCGCACCACTTCTGCTATTGCGTTACACTCCCGTATATTTTGCAAAAATTGATTTCCTAACCCCTCACCCTCTGATGCGCCCTTTACCAAACCAGCGATATCAACAAACTCTACCGCTGCTGGAACTGTCTTTGCCGACTTAGAGATCTCAGTAAGTGACTGCAGTCGTGGGTCTGGAACGGCCACCACACCGACTGACGGGTCGATGGTAGCGAACGGATAGTTAGCAATCAAAATGTCCTTGCGTGTCAGTGCTTTAAAAAGCGTGGATTTCCCCACGTTTGGCAGTCCCACAATACCAATTGAAAGTCCCATAGCGCGACTGTAGCAGATTAGCGGTTAGTATGCACGATAACCCCAGTTCTTAACACGACGGAGCCACCAGCCTACGCGAGTCGGTGATGCCTTTTCAGATGGCGAAAATACTTTTACACGTACCGGAGAGATGCCTGAAAAACTGAGCGTCGCGCGCGCAATGCTATTTGTAAATTCACCAAAAAATAAACGCGTCATGAACGGATGCGTGTTTGCAGGAATAATAACGCGCGCAGACTTTCCCTTGAGTCGCTTGACCCAGCCAAGCCGTCCGTCCTTGTAGAAATTATATGCAAACCCTGGTGTCCACGCGCGATCTATAAGCCCCTTAAGTATTGCGGGTACTCCAGACCACCAGTTTGGATGCACAATGACAAAGTGGTCACACCACGTTACGTTTTCCTGAAAGGTTTTGAGGTCTGGCTCGAGTGGCTGAATCACTTTATAGCCGTGATGAAGAATAGGGTCGAACTGCATGTCCCCAACATTCATCCGACGGACCTCGTGTCCGCCGGCGAGTGCCCCCGTCTCGTATGCACTAGCGAGCTTCCCCGACAGGGTATCGGAGTCTGGGTGACCAAGAAGAATAAAGATCTTCTTTTGATTCATTGGCCGATCAGCATCTTCTGAAGCTCGGCACGTTTACTCATCATTACTTGCTGGGTCGCTGTCGCCTGCGGAATCCCGTTTTTTACCTTTGCAGCGATTTCATTTGCTAAGTTTTTAAAAAACTCTGGATTCTTTTCGAACGCAGCAAGGATTGAGTCTTGTGTGTTTTTAGGCAGATTTTTAAGCTGACGCTTCAGCATCTGCTTCATTAAGAAGTTTCCAAACATATGAATAGTATATAGTAGGTAGTTCATAGTGCATAGTCGCACCGCCCACACTATCAACCATTAGCTATAAACTATGAACTATGAACTACTAAAGAAGCACTGTTACTTGATTGTTCGAAATCTCTAACACGCCACTAGTCGCAGGAAACGTCTGCTGTCCATCGGTAGTGCGTACCGTTATCGTCCCCTCTTTGAGTCTGCTCACTAGTGGTTCGTGGTGAGGCAGTACGGTAACTTCACCGTCCACAGTCGGCACAGTGAGCGACACGGCCTCACCCGCAAACAAATTTTTATGTGCCTCTGCTACCGTGACAAGCATTTTACTTTTTTTGATCTTCCAGGGCTAGCCTTTTGATCTTCTCTAGCGCATCTTTATGCTTTTGGGTACATGCATTAAGTAAATTACGGTGCACAATACTTGGTGGCCTTACTGTAACTCCAGTTTCCGTACAGCTGAACGAACCATATTCAAAACTACGCTCTTTCATACCTTACTTAGTTACTTGTGTAATAGATCCCTTCATATAGAACGCTGCTTCGTCGATGTGGTCGTACTTTCCTTCGATAATTTCCTTAAAGCTTTTCACCGTCTCTTCACGTGGCACAAACTCGCCTTCGATGCCTGAGAAGACCTTCGACACGTGCATTGGTTGCG
>CAYTKJ010000011.1:0-18743 GCA_964438675.1 uncultured Candidatus Saccharibacteria bacterium | reverse complement strand
ACGAACGCGCGATAGTCTTTTTCCGATTGGCTGTCGTTGTGCTTGCCGCCGTACTGTGCTCTGCCGCCTACTCCCTTGTCGTACGAAAGCCCGATGTTATATGGCATATCGTCGTTTATCATGTCGGCGCGTACATCACCCATGAGTTTCTTTGCAGTCTCTGGGTCTGTTGCATCAGCACAAATCAATTTGTGACGACCCAACATGAACATGTCTCCCAGCTTTATCGTCGTGGTCTTCGCGCGTTCGATTTCTTTTTCTTCGTCCATCTCATCGTCTTTGACTTCGAGGTTGTCGTCGAAGATGCGGCCCAGGTCTTCATCGTTGAATCCAGCGGTCATCAATTCTCCGAGATCGAAATCAGCAGCCAACTTCGTCCAGTCCCAATCTGCACCGCTGCGATTCGAGGTGAGGAGGTAGTCACGGAACTCTTTGTCTGTGAGCGAACGGTTCGGCACCCGCACTTCGATTTCTTCGTTTTCACGTCCGAGCAGAGAAAGTGCAAGAACTCTTTGATTTCCTGCTACGAGCGTGCCGTCGAGGTTGATACAAGGCAGCTCGGCAAGATTAAATTTCTTCAGACTGCGCTTCAGTCCTTCAAGTTGAAGAGGACTCAAGGTGCGCGGGTTCTTTTCGTAGCGGATTAAATCCTTGACCTTGCGACGTTCGGTTTTCCACTCAAGTTTTTTGGCCATATGCGTTATGTGATTAATTACTAATCAGCACAACGAAAACACCGTCCCTAATCGTGGTCGGTGTGCAAAAGAAAAAGAGGTCCTTAACGAATGCAACAACGACAACCGATTTGGTTGATTGTTACCTTCGTCAATGACCCCTTGATCAGAAATCGTTTACGTGATTTCTGTCCGGCAAACTTCATATGAGACTCATCGAGTGTGGAGCACTCTGTCGCGCATTACTGCGCGCATAAGGTGTATAGATGCTTTCAATGTGCCTACATATAGGATACCGCGTTGGGGGAAGGGGTCAATCGCAACGTACGAACACCTGGGGACACACAATTGTTACAAGGCAATGTAACAATTAGAATCCTCGAATTCCGTAACATTTGTAACTTTTTAAAAAATGACCCTTGCTGTCGAGGCCTCGCCAAGCTGTCCGAAAACAAGCTAAAATACCCTTATGGTTATTGGACATTGGGTTGCTAACTGCTGACGGCCCGCACATGAAAACGCTTTTACTATTACGCGATAGTGGTTTAGACACCCTCCTTAAGGCAGCAGATTCATGTCAGTAGAGCGCTCATACGTGCTTCAGGAAGCCATTCTTGGTACCAGGGCACCAAGTGAGATCAAAGGTGTATTAGAGCTGGTGGATCTCCCCTACTATACCTTTCGTGGTTCTGTACAGATTGGCCAGCTTGTTGTTCATAAAGTGCTTGTAAATGAGGTGAGAGACATTTTTAAAAATTTGTGTCGCGAGAGGTTTCCAATAGAAAAAATGGTTCCCATTGTCGCATATGAGTGGGATGACGAGAGGAGTATGGCAGATAACAATACTTCTGCGTTCAACTACCGTACGATCGCTGGCACAAGTCGCTTGTCTAACCACTCATTCGGACTCGCGCTAGACATAAACCCTGCCTTTAATCCGTACCTATCGAGAAGCGGGATAGTGTCGCCGCCTGGAGCCCTCTATGTACCGTCGCGTCCAGGGACGGTGACCAAGGGTGGCATCGTTGAAAGACTTTTTGCCGCGCATGGTTGGTCGTGGGGTGGGGATTGGGAAGATAGAAAGGACTGGCAACATTTTGAAAAGTCACTAGAAATGGGGTCTTCTGCCTAGCGTCAAGTGGATTTGTTATACTGAAGTCATGGATAAAATAAAGATAGAGAACCAAAGCGCGACCGGGTTTGGGATCTGGCTTATAGGATGGATGTTTACGATTGGGTATCTTGATCTTGGTTTTTGGGATGGAGCACTCGCTCTGATTATCTGGCCGTACCACCTCGGTTCCTACTTTGCGATGTTCGGCTTCTAGCATGAGTCCGGCGCAGGTTACGAAAGCGCTCACACACCTTAAACGGGACAAGAAGCTGGCGGTGCTGATAAAAAAGTATCCGAAGCCTGCTTTTACACACGGACGGGATCCTTTCGATGCGCTGTGCCGTGCCATAGTGGGGCAGCAGTTGTCGGTTAAAGCAGCAGCAACTATCTATTCAAGATTTCGAGCGCTCTATAAGAAACTCACTCCTACAGCAGTCGCACGGACGAAGTTAGAGAAGTTTAGGGGCGTCGGGCTCTCAAAACAAAAGGCATCGTATGTTGTAGATCTTGCGAAGAAGTTTTTAGACGGTACTGTAGACCCGAAGCACTTTTCTACCACTTCAGATGAGGTCATACGTACACACCTCGTAGCTGTAAAAGGGGTGGGGCGCTGGACGGCTGACATGTTCCTTATGTTTACGCTCCACCGGCCTGACATCCTCCCTACGGGCGATTTAGGCATACAAAAGGGGATGCAGAAGCTCTTTAAGCTTAGGACCCTCCCGTCACACGAGAAGATGGAAAAGCTCGCAGAGCCGTGGCGCCCCTACCGCACCGTAGCCTGTCGCTACCTCTGGGACTCCTTAGATACTAGTTAAGCTTTAAGGTAGAGATAGATATCCTCGAGTGCTTTTACGGCGTCGCCAGCGGCGATGTTGTTTTGGTGATAAAGACCGTCGGTGCAGTCCCCAGCGGCCCAAACGCCAGTAAGTGATGTGCGCTGATTTCTTGGATCTACCACAATACGCTTTGTTTGGTCACGATCGACAAGTTCTGCAACAAAGTCAGTTGATGCTTCCATACCTATTTCTGCAAAGATGCCTGTGACTGCGAGCGTATGGTCACCTGTAGAGTCGCGGTAGGTAAGTCCGGTCACAAATTTCTCTCCAGTGACCGAAAGGAGTTCAATGCCGGTGAGTGCCTTCATGTGAGGGTTTTTAAGCACCGCAGCTACGGTCGAAGGGTCAGCACGGAAGTCGCTTCGTGAGAGCAGTGTCACCGACTTACAGTATGCCAAGAGCTGTGCTGCGGTTTCAAAGGCTGCATTACCTCCGCCTATGACTGCGACATCCTGTCCTGAAAAGACTGGACCATCGCACGATGCACAGTACGTCACCCCTTTGTGCTCAAAAGTATCCGCGCCAGGGACTCCGAGTTGCCTCCTGCGTCCGCCAGCCGTCACGAGTACCGTACGCGCTTCATATGTTTTATCTCCCGCTGCGACTGTAAATGTTTCGCCATTACGAACTACTTTAGTAACCCTAGCCCCAGCTTCGATTGTCACTACATCTGCGGCATACTCGCGTACATGTGTCTCTAAGGATTTAGCAAAATCAGCTCCAGCTATGTGCGGTGTACCGATCCAGTTTTGAATGTCGGTAGACACGGCGCTCTGTCCACCAAACTCTTCAGTTATAAGAATAGTCTTAAGGAGTTTGCGTGCAGCGTAGACTGCCGCAGCACACCCAGCGGGACCACCGCCGATTATGATTAAATCTTGCATTACTCTAGTGTACTACTTCTTGCTGCGGCGGAGAAATGCCGGGACACCAGACCAGTCATCATCATCGTCTGCCTTGGGCGTCGGCTCAGATTTCTGCGTCGCAATAGGTGGGACCGCCTCCTCGTCTCGTGTAGGTGCAGCAACGGTGTTATAGATTCGACCCATAGTCGTTTCCTCATCCTTCTTCTTAGGTGCCATTTGGAAGAGCGGCGTACGAGCACTCACGCCCTCCTCAGGAAAGCCAGTTGCAATAACGGTGACGCGGATCTCGCCCTTGCGAAGACGCTCATCCTTAGAGGTACCAAAGATAACCTTTGCGTTCTTGTCTATAGACTCGGTCACAATTTGTGCTGCAGCCTGTACTTCGAGAAGTCCGAGATCCTCGCCTCCTGCTATTGAGAGGAGAACGCCCTTTGCGCCGTTAATGGAGATGTCGAGGAGGGGGGAGTTGATAGCGAGACGCGCAGCTTCCTCAGCACGCTTTTCACCAATCGCGATACCAACACCCATAAGTGCAGATCCAGCATCTTCCATAATGGCTTTGATGTCTGCAAAGTCGAGGTTGATGTTTCCAGGTGTCGTAATAAGATCAGACACTCCTTCGACTGCTTGGCGCAAGACTTCGTCGCACATTGCAAACGCGGATCGTACGGTAGTCTCTTTGTCTACGACCGCAAGCAGGCGATCGTTAGGGATCACAATGAGCGCGTCCACTTCTTTGCGGAGCTCCTCGAGTCCTTGCTCGGCAAGACGCATGCGCGCCTGACCCTCAAATGAAAATGGTTTAGTTACCACAGCAACGGTGAGCGCGCCTGACTCCTTTGCAAGTCGCGCTGCAACTGGCGCGGCACCAGTACAGGTTCCGCCGCCCATACCTCCCGCAATAAACACCATGTCGGATCCACGTAGCGCATCTTGAATTTCCGATTGCGTCTCTTCAGCCGCACGCTTTCCAAGTGCTGGGTTCATTCCCGCACCGAGGCCGCGAGTAAGATTCTTGCCAACATGGATTTTGGTTTTTGCCGCGGACTGCTGGAGGTCTTGTGCGTCGGTATTGATAACAATAAAGTCCACCCCCTTTACCTTGGAGCTCACCATGTGGTTTATGGCATTCTTTCCGGAACCGCCAATACCGACAACACGGATTCGCGCAGCTGACTCTGGATCTGAATGTATTTGTGGCATAAGAATTTAGCTAGTTCCTCCATGATAGAGGAAACTTGGCACAGTGCAAACTTTGACTTTCCTCCGCACTATGTCGTGCTTTATGGAAGAAATTGTCTGAAAAAAGATGTAATAGAGCGACCGAGGTGACTTGCGGCCGCGCGCATCTGCGCGCGGCCAATGCCATCTGCGCCTGTAAGTCCCCAGATGGTAAGCCCGTACGCGACCATCCACGATGCGTCGCGTATTTTTGCGTCAGGTGCAAGTGCAAGCGATGCAGTTTTAGAGTGAAGCTTGAGTGACTCGGTCGCGATATCCTTTACGGGCCCGATACCTGAGCCACCGCCAGTTAAAATAATTCCTGCAGGTAATAACTGGTCACGGCCAAGTTTTTTTAAATGATTGTCTATAAGTTCGAAGATATCGGTCAGTCGTGCCGACAGAATGTCATCTAGTTTCTTTTTTGGATACGTGGTATGCGTAATCGCACCAAGCTTTAGTTGCTCTGCTTCGTCTAAAGAAATGCGAAGACCGAGCGCTATGTCCTTCGTGATATCCATCGATCCAATTTTGAATACCTTTACTGAGATTGGCGTCCCGTTATCAAAAACGACGACCGACACTGTCTCCGCTCCTATGTTTGCCAAAACGCAGCCAGCCTTTTTTTCGCTTGGTGAAAGCGACACAATCGAACCGGCAAGTGGGGACGCCATAACATCTATGACCGCAATGTTTGCTGCTTCAACTGCATCGACGAGGTCTGCGACGTGCTGCTCAAGACAGGTAACGTATAAAACCTCGACCGCCAGCTTGGTGCCTTTCATGCCTTGTGGTCGACCCATCACTTCGACGCCATCGATCAAGTAGGTAAGTGGCACCGTGTGGAGAATGCGCCGATTCACGAGCCGAGACTGTGCGTGTTCACGCGCAGTCTCAATCGCTTTTTCAATGTCAAGATCTGTCACTTCTGCATCTGCGCGGGCAATGATAGTCTCGCCACGGCTTTTTACCTCATCAAGTCCTATGCCTCCTACGGCGAGGAAGGCGTCCTTTATTCTCACGCCCGCAGTCTTTTCTGCCTGTGCGACCGCCGCACGTATCGAACGTGTTACGTCGTCAATATTGACTATGTATCCATGTCTGAGTCCTTTGCTCTCAGCATACCCAGTACCGACTATGCGTGGGTAGGTACGGTCGCGGTCGTCAAATCGCGAGACGACCACTCGTACCTGGTACGTTCCGACGTCTATCCCGACTGCGATGCGTGTTGCCATATAGTATATTCCAGAACTTTTTTTCTTCTCTGTCCATTATACGCCCATGATCGAGCCCTTTGAGGTGCAACATGCCGTGGATAAGAAGGAAGCGGAGATAGACGTCAGGAGTTTTTCCGTGGAGTTTTGCGTGAGTTGCCACCTCGGGGAGACAGAGCACAATCTCGCCAGACTTTTTAGTATAGGTAAATGAAAGAATGTCAGTCGGCATGCTCACGCCGCGATATTTCGTATGTAATGCCTGTATAGTTCGTCTTGAAGCATAAGCCAGAGACAAATCAAAATCCCGACCCAAGATCACAGTCTTGAATCGGGTTATGGTAGTTGGTGAAAGTTTTTTCACGCGGTACTAGGCACGACGTGGCGCTCGAACAACCTCCTTAATCAAGCCCATCCGCTCCTTTTCTGCATATTCCTCTCGGCGTGCAATTTTACGAACCGCTAGTTTTTTGCGACGAAGCTTTGATTGTGGGCGCTCGGTATAGCGTGAACCTTTTACACGGCGGATTATTCCTGCGCCTTGCACGCGCTTAGTGAAGCGGCGAATAAGAGCCGTTGCGTTCTCGGTACCGTGTTTCTCTACAGATACATTAATCATGACTTGCACAGTTAATCACAAAAAGGAGTGTTCTGCAAGTTACCGGCTCTTTGCGTTTAGAAATGAGGCAAGCTTGTCTCTCACCAGGGATTGTTGCAAACCGCTTTCGAAGTTACGGAGGAGGACCGTACCATCGAGCGCCTCTCTCTGTCCGACAATAGCGACATACTTGGCACCGACTGCCTTTGCAGAGTCCATCTGCTCCTTGAGCGACTCGGAGAGTAGTGCCTGTCGCACCGCGATGTCTGCGCGCCACAGTGCGTCTATCATAGAGAAGGATTTGAGCTTTGCGGCTTCACCTACGTGCACGACGAAACATGACAATCCACTCGTACTTTCTGATACCTCGACACTTTCAGGAATAGTCACCGAGAGCGCGACGGAGTGACCGATAGTGGGTCCCGATTTCTTCATCAGGTCGTCGATGCGACCGCCAGTCGCGGCGATGCTCTGCGCACCTTTTTGGTCGCGAGCAGAAATTGCAAACAAAAGTTCAGCGTGCACCCCTTTGGCTGAGGGGAGATGGGCCTGTAACTCGTACTCAATGCCCACAGACTCGAATAAGTGAAGTGTGTCGACCATAGTCTTGCGAGAGTTCTCAGACAGAAAGTCGATTGGGCGCGGCAGTTTCTCAGCAGCCTCACCGCCAGTAACGAGAATGTCACGATACGCCCCCTCGGGGTCTGTGTGAGAGTGTTTCAGTACTGCGGGGTCGATCAATGCGCCGTGCTTTCTGAAGTATGATTGCAATTCTCGAACGAAGCGTCGTTTTGACTCTACGTCGCCCACTGACGAAACTCCGACCACGATGTCTGAGAATCCCGCACGTTCGAGAACCGACACTGCCGCTTTAATGACGAGCGCATGGCTAATGGCGTGTCGAGAGGCGAGGACGGTAAAGGTAAATGTGGTTGCGCCGCCCTTTTTTGCCGCTCCCCATGCCTGCACTGTCTTTTTCTGTGGTCCAACCGTATTGAGAAATGCAGCAGTGACACGTGTATCGTAGTCAAGCGTATCTGATTGATCCTGCACCGATCTTTTGCTTACGGAAACGGCAGGTGATGTAAATCCATATGCGCTAGCGATGCGGGCAATCGACTTCTCAAGTGACTCACGACTGGTTCTGCTCTCAAATTTCATTTTCATGGTGTGTTGGTGTGGCCTGGCAAGTACCCGAGTCCACTAAACGGAAAGAGGCGAATAAACGCACGTCCTATAATGTCGTGTTTTGGTAACGCTCCCCACACACGCGAGTCGCTCGATGCGTCGCGATTATCGCCCATGACAAAATACTCATCTTCTGCCAATGTGTATGTTGCATATTCAGGACGGTGTAGTACGTCAGCGAGGTATGGCTGCTCTAAAATTTGTGGCTCCATTCCCGGTTTGCGTATAATTACGCGAGCCCCCTGAATCTCAACGGTTTCTCCCGGAAGTCCAATAATGCGTTTAATAAAGTACACTGACTCGTCTTTGGGGTAACGCATGATGATCACTGCGCCACGCTCGGGCTCGTGAAAACGAAAGGAAAGCTGGTCGACAATGAGGTAGTCGCCCGAGTGGAAGGTAGGAACCATAGAATCTCCGCGCACAATAAACGGTTGTGCGATAAACCAGCGGATGGGTACCACGATCAAAAGTGCAATGAGTGCAAACGAGACAACATCACGTGTGAACGAAGCATGTTTTTTTACACCAACTACTTCGTTCGACTCCATATACTGCATTGTAGGCACAGATGCGCTTGTGCACAAGGGTGGAGCTGTGGTGTGGTACGCTTTTCTTATGGCAACACACGTTATTGTCGGTCTCGGAAATCCTGGAGACGAATATCTTTCGACACGACACAACACGGGACGCATGTGTGTTGAACGATTACGTGACGCAAAGGATTTTTCGGAATGGAAAACCGAGAAAAAACCACCGATGCACTGGGCGAAAGGGGAATTGGTGGGCAAAAAGACTGTGTTGGTTGCGCCAGATACGTTTATGAACAACTCGGGTCGCGCGGTTGCGCACTATATAAAGAATAAGAAGGATGCAGGGAACTGTGTTGTGGTATACGACGACCTAGACCTTCCGCTTGGTGTTATAAAAATATCACATGACCGGAGTTCCGGTGGTCATAATGGTGTTGAGTCCGTTATTAAAGCACTGAAAACTCGTGCGTTTGTACGCGTACGGGTAGGGGTGTCACCGAAAACCGCTCAGGGAGTAGCAAAAAAGCCTAGCGGGGAAGACCGTGTGCTCAAGTTTTTGCTCGGAAAGTTTAAGCCAGAGGAATTGACGGTATTGAAGAAAGTCTTTCAGCGTATCGACGAGGTGCTTGAGTGCATCGTTACTAGGGGATACCAGCAAGCTATGACCGATTTCAACAGCTAGGCTTTGTTCGCCTTCATAAAGGAGAGCGTCATGCGGTGCTCCTTTGGTTCAAACAAAGTGATTTCGAACTGGTAGGTCTTGCCAAGAGACAGCGCATCGCGCAACTTAGCTTCAGTCTCAAACTCTGATACATGGACGAGTCCTGCAACTCCCTCTTCAATTGATGCTAAGGCGCCGTACTTATTGTACTTGATGACTGCCGCAGAAACGGTGTCGCCCTTCTTGAACTTGTTTGACGCGATAACCCATGGATCTTCCGTGAGCTGCTTGAGCGAAAGAGATATCTTTCCGTCCTTGATGTCGATTACTTTCACCTGCATGTCTTGTCCAACGCGGGCAAAGAGGCGAGGATCGTCCACCAAGCCCCAGTCGATTTCTGAAATGTGTACTAAGCCTTCAAGTCCCTCACGAACTTTTACAAAGATACCAAAGTCTACAATGCCTGTTACAGTTCCTTGTAACACATCACCGACTGAATATTCGCCAGCAACAAGTTCCTTTGCGGCCTCTCCGCCTGAGCCGCGCTCAGAGAAGATAAGCTTTCCTTCGCGCGGGTCAGCCGTAATAATTGAGACTTGGAGTGTGGTGCCAATCAATTTCTTAAGTTCATCCAAAATGAGGTGCTTCTCGCCACCCTGGACGCGTGGATAGTGTTCTGGCTTGAGTTGTGATGCGGGAAGGAAGCCTTGAATCCCTTGCCATGCAATGATCAGGCCACCTTTGTTTGCGTCCTTGATCATGAGGTCGAAAATTGTGCCGCCAGCAATTGCTTTTTCTGCATCTCCCCAGATCATTGCTTGACGCGCCTCTTTGAGTGAGACCTCGATGTAACCTTCTTTGTTTGCGATGTGGACGACTTTAGCAGTGACCGTGTCACCCATCGCTACTTTCTTTAAGACATCGCGTGCCGAGAGGTACTCCTTTCCATAAATAATGCCAGTACCGAAGGGTTTAAGGTCTATGTACACACGGCCAGAACCCAGTGCAATCACTGGTCCCTCAACGGTGTCACCGATAACAGGCGGGAGTGCCTGGTCTACCATGAGCTTCCCCATGACGGTCGTGTCTTCTACGGGCACCTCAACTTTCTTTTTTGTTTTAGGCATATCAGTGATCGACGCGGGTTTCCGTTGGCTTACGCCAGGGAGGGTTACTCCGCACCAAAGTGATTGATACCCGATGAGTCTAGCACACCCATCCTGTATGCTCAAGTCAAACACGGCAAGGTGTCACCTTGCCGTGTTTTCGTCAAAGAACAGCGCGTCGCTTAATAGTGTCGTGGTCGACTTTTGCATAAAAGGTGCATCCTGAGACCGAGTAATTATTTTGCTCGCAGCTCTTGCTTTTCGTGTATCAATCAAGCTGGAATACGGATACGTTTCCAAAAATCTAATCTGCACTGATTTCGATTTTGAACGGACCAACTCCCAAGGGTTTGCGTGAATGTAGTTGTACACATGCTGCCCGTATCGGTCGTCAGGAACATGGCGCGAACGAAATGGTTTGTAAAAAAGATTCCCGACCCGTCGGTGTTTACTATTAAAGTACATCGTGTACCCAGTCATAAGTTTGCGCATAAATGTCGGAATACCTCCCTCTACCTCTTGTTTAAGGAGGAGGTGGAGGTGGTTCGGCATTAAGCAGTATGCAGCTATACTTACGAGTGGATCTCCGCGCGGAATGGTAAATACGCTTTCGTGAACGATATGCTTATGGTTGCTTCGATGAAGTGCTGTACTGGAGTTTGCAAGATATAAAAGTTCCTGCATTCGTTCATAGTCACGCGACGAAACAAAAGTTCTACGCTTATCTACGCCTCGATTGTAACAGTGGTACCATTCATCATGAGCGAACTGATCTCGGTTCATCGAATTGCCGTAAGTGTATCACGTCAAGGTGTCACCTTGCCGTGGAAAATCATGCGTGTGATAATAGAGGGATCTGGAACCTGCGGTTTGCTATACTAATTATATGATCATTCAGAAAGTCGGTGCGCACTGCTTTAAGTTTTCTGCCGGGCCTGTTACGGTTGCGCTCAATCCTCCAGACGCAAAGTCAAAAGAGCGGGTGAACAAGTTCGGCTCTGACCTCGTGTTGATCTCGCACCAGCATCCAGATTTCAACGGTGCCGACACTGCCTCTCATGGCGACACTCAGCCGTTTGTGATATCCGGACCCGGCGCATACGAAGTGGGTGAAATCACAGTTTCTGGATTCGCAACACCGTCTGAGTATGGCGGTGAGGCGCTAGAGGTGGGAAATACTGTGTACGTTTTTAATATGGACGGGATACGCGTACTTGCGCTGGGTGCACTGGTGTCCACAAAGCTACCACAAGACTTGCGCGCAGAGGTGGATGCTATTGGTATTGCACTTGTTCCTGTTGGCGAGGGAGCACTAGACCCTAAGGCGGCACACGAGCTCATGGTCACCCTTGAGCCGAAAATAATAATTCCGTACGGCGTAGGCCCTGATGCAGAAAAAGCAGTTGCCGCCTTTTGTAAAGCCGAGGGTGAATCACCAAAGTCAGAGGAAAAACTCACTATTCGCGCGAAAGAGGTAGCCACAAAGGACGGAGAAATAGTACTATTGAGCTAATGCTCATCGAATATATAGAGCGACTACGTAGAGAACCTAAGGAGGTGCGACAGCGCGCTGTGTTTACGTGGACGGTAGTATTTGTGGCAACCACTGTATTTGTGTATGGTGTACTCAAACTGCATGCGATCATTCCTACGCAGGATGACACTAGTACATTGGTAGCTCCGTACGAGAGTACGCAGTAATGCCGCTGTGTGGTAAAATATACGTATGCCCCGCAAAACGGAGGAGGATTCAGATTTGTCTGAAAACGGAAAAGTTCACCAGTCTGTGGTGGGACAATCGATTTCAGAAGAAATGCGTAGTTCGTATCTCGACTACGCAATGTCTGTTATTACCTCACGCGCCCTACCAGATGTACGCGACGGATTAAAGCCGGTACATCGTCGTATTTTGTACGCCATGCATGAAATGGGTTTGACTTCGACTGCAAAGTTTAGAAAGTCTGCCGCAGTTGTTGGAGATGTGCTCGGAAAGTACCACCCACACGGCGACACAGCCGTCTACGACGCGCTTGCAAAACTCGCACAGGATTTCACCACTCGCTACCCGCTTATTTGGGGACAAGGAAACTTTGGATCGTTAGACGGTGACTCTCCGGCCGCCATGCGTTACACGGAGGCCAAGATGACGGCAGTGTCTGGCGAGATGTTGCGCGACCTTGAGAAGGAAACGGTCGCATGGCGGCCGAACTATGATGCAACCAAAAAGGAACCCATAGTGCTTCCTGCAGCGGCCCCAAACATTTTGTTAAACGGCACTCTCGGCATCGCTGTCGGTATGGCAACCAACATACCGCCACATAACTTGTCTGAAGTGGTGGATGCGACCATACACCTTATAGAGAATCCGGACGCGAACACGGACGACCTTTTAGAATTTGTAAAAGGACCAGATTTTCCAACCGGTGCTGTTGCGTTTAACCAAGCTGACATAAAACATGCCTATAACGGAGGTAGAGGTCCGGTCGTCGTTCGTGGCGAGGCAGAAATTACTGAGGACAAGAAAGGGAACAACGTGATTGTTATTACCTCCATTCCATATCGCGTAAACAAGGCAGACCTGATTACAAAAATGGCAGACCTTGTGCGCGAGAAAAAACTCGACGGTATCCGCGACATTCGCGACGAGTCTACGAAAGACATACGTGTGGTGATAGAGCTAAAAAACAACGCGCAACCACAAGCCGTACTGAACTACCTCTATAAGCACACACAGCTCGAGGAAGCCTTCCACTACAACATGGTGGTACTGGTCGAGGGTGTGCCAGAGACACTCTCGCTTGCCGGCATCCTCTCAAACTTTATTGCGCACCGTGTCGTCGTTATTAAGCGACGCACCGAGTTCGACCTGAAGGTAGCTAAAGCGCGCGAGCACATATTGCTCGGCCTTTCTAAGGCGCTCGACCACATAGACGAAATTATAAAGCTCATTAAGAAGTCGAAGGATGTAGACGATGCACGAGTCGGCCTCATGAAGACCTTTAAGTTCTCTGAACTTCAGGCAAATGCCATCCTTGAAATGCGACTCCAGAAGCTCTCAGGTCTTGAGCGCAAGAAGATTGAGGACGAGCTGAAAGCAGTACAGGGCCTGATTAAGGAGCTTGAAGAGATCTTGTCATCACCTAAAAAGGTAATGGCGGTAGTTAAGAAGGAGCTTGAGGCACTCCGTGAGAAGTTTGGTGACGAGCGCAGGACGCGCATCGTAAAGGGAGGAGTTAAGAATATGAACGAGGAAGACTTGGTGCAGGAAGGAGCAGCAATGCTCACCCTTACCTCTAGTGGGTACGTTAAACGCACAAACCCCGCAGAGTATCGCAAACAAAACAGAGGAGGCGTCGGTGTGGTCGACTTAAACACGAAGGACGAGGACTTCGTCACCATCTTCCTTGAAGGCTCTACGCACGACCACATTCTCTTCTTTACCGATAAAGGAAAGGTGTACCAGACGCGCATGTACGACATCCCTGAAGGGAAGCGCGCGACAAAAGGTAAGTCGATTATGAACGTGCTCCCACTCTCACAAGAGGAACGCGTAACGAGCATTGTGGCTATGCCGAAGGATATGAAGTCGAAGGCCGAGGCGACTGCGTTTATGCTTGTTACAGAAAAGGGCGTCGCAAAAAAAGTGCAGGCACAGCAGTTTGCTGATGTGCGTAAGTCGGGCATCATCGCTATGAGTCTTCAGAAGGATGACCGGCTTATTGCATCACTCCCCGTTATGAAGGGAAACACCGTGATGCTTACTACAAGTGGTGGACAGGCGATACGTTATAAAGAGTCCGATATTCGTGAGATGGGTCGCACTGCAGGCGGGGTGCGCGCTATGAAAGTCGGTGCGAAAGATAACATAGTCGGTGCAGACGTAGTGACTGACGACAACAGCGAGTTTTTGGTAGTTACCAACTTAGGTTACGGAAAGCGCACTAAAGTAAAAGAGTACAAAATACAGAAACGTGGTGGGTCTGGTATTAAAACCGCAAACGTCACACCAAAGACGGGGCAGGTAATAGCGGGACAGGTGGTCACCGAAAGCATGGCAGAAATTATTGTTGCGTCACAGAAAGGACAAGTTATTCGCACCGAGCTTAAGCAGGTACCGACGCTGTCACGCGTGACACAGGGCGTCCGTGTGATGAAACTCTACGAGGGCGACAAGATTGCCGCATTTACTGTCTTCTAGCTACACGCGATTCACACTAGTGCGGAGCGTAGGAGGATTTTGTTGATACACTGTATGTATGTTGCTCGCATCACCAAGCGATATGCTCCGTCATGTGCGGGTTATGCCGGGGATGAAAATTGCTGATTTCGGAGCAGGAAGTGGCGCATATGCATCTGTGTTGCTCGACAAAATAGGCGATGAAGGACAAGTGTATGCACTCGACGCGCTCCCACAGTCTCTAGAGTCTATCAGGCGTGCTGCGCTCTCAAGAAACAAGCGCTGTATGACCGTATGCACCGACTTTGAAGATGAACTTCCGTTACGGGACAATCTTTTAGATCTTGCAGTAGTAGCGAACACGCTACATGGCGTGGATCCACAACGTCGTCCGCATTTCGTCTCCGAGCTTCATCGTGTCGTGGTACCTGGTGGGCAGGTGTTGGTACTCGACTGGGCAGGGTCGTTTGAAAACATGGGCCCCCCTGCACCTTTAGTCATGACACCTATCGATGCTGTGCGACTCTTTCGCTCGCAGGGCTTTGAAACATCAACTATGCTCCCTGCAGGCACACACCATTACGCATTTGTAGCCACTGAACCAAAAACCCCATGAAAGGAATCAGTACATTTTCCGCAGTGGTCATGTTTATTTTTGTGCTACTCGCACTTTTTGGGCTACTCATATTTGCGACGTTTACAGCAAACTCACGTGACGTTATCGGTACGGTAGAAATTTGGGGTGCCGTGGACGAGACTGTATTTGATACGGTCCTCACCGAGGTGCGCGACACACGCGAGGATTTTAGAGATGTGTCGTACACCGAGATATCCGAAGATGAGTTGGTCCCGAAACTCGTTGAGGCAATCGCTTCGGGGCGCGGGCCGGACCTGGTGCTCTTTCCTTCAGACCGGCTCGTGCGCGACGATGAGAAACTTGCCACCATTTCATATGATGTTATGTCGAAGCGAGGTTTTCAGGACGCGTTTGTCGAGGCGGGAGAGGTCTTTCTCCGTGAGAGCGGCATACTTGCACTCCCTTTCAGTATTGACCCCACAGTCATGTACTGGAACCGCACCCTCTTTTCAAATGCAGGTATCGCACACCCACCACGACACTGGGATGAGTTGGCAAAAATTGCCCCCTCACTCACTGAGCGACTTCCGAACGGTTCTATTTCTGTGAGCGCCGTTGCGCTTGGTTTGTGGGATAACGTAGCTCATGCCAAGGAGGTTTTTGTAAGCCTCGTACGGCAGCTCGGACTACCTATAGTTATAGTTACTCCTGACGGGTACCGAACAGACCTCATCGCGGTCACTAGTGGCGTTGCTGCGCCTGGTGTGAGCGCGGTGCGTTTTCTCACAGACTTTGCGGACCCCGTAAAGCCAACGTATTCATGGAATCGCTCACAAAAGAACTCGCGAGACGCGTTTCTTGCAGGTACGGTAGCTATGTACTTTGGCCCTGCCTCTGAGCTCCTGACACTCAGAGACGCAAATCCAAATTTAAACTTTGATGTCGCGCAATTGCCACAGTCGCGTGGTGCCGGAAAGGAAGTGGCTGCACGTGTCACAGGCGTTGCAATTCCACGTGGATCTAAAAACCCTGCAGGGGCGCTCCAGGTCGCACTTCAGCTAACCTCTCCAAA
Source organism: uncultured Candidatus Saccharibacteria bacterium (assembly GCA_964438675.1). Lineage (GTDB taxonomy): Bacteria > Patescibacteriota > Minisyncoccia > Phycocordibacterales > Phycocordibacteraceae > Phycocordibacter. The sequence continues at coordinate 2,903 of CAYTKJ010000011.1, read as the reverse complement.
CACAGCACTACGAGTGGCTGAGCTTCTCACACTTCCGCCCACGCGTCGGGATGTGGCACTCGACGCTTCACGTAATGCATTTTTGGAAGTGTTCCAGGCTTCGGCGCTCCGCTCATTTTCGTTTCTCGACATTAACCCGCCGGAGACCGATGCACTATTTTCGCGAATGTTCGGTGACATTTCTTCTGGGCGCGCAACCCTTACCGAAGCAGTTTCTGCTGCGAATAGTGACTTGCGCGAGCTGTTGCGGGTGCAATAATGTGTGTATGAATACTTTCTATCGTGCCGGTGCATTTCTTCTGCCAGCACTTGTATTTCCAACTGTCGCTTTTGCGGCTACAAGCTGTGGTGGAAGTGGTGGGCTCATAAACCCCTTGGGGAGCACGTGCGAACTTACAGTTCTTTTTGCAAAATTACTTGAACTCCTTGCACTTATTGCATTTCCTATCATCGTTCTCTTTATTGTATACATAGGATTTCTGTTTGTGTCGTCCCAGGGCAAGCCTGAGAAGCTAAAGGAAGCACGGAATTACTTTTTTTGGGCACTCGTTGGTGCACTGCTCATTCTTGGCGCTGAGGCACTGTCGTACGCAATTAAAGCGACTGTGGATCAGCTGTAACTATGGGATGGTCACTCACCTCACTTATTGAGTTCATAACTGAACTGATCGCAACTACCATACCGATTGCGCTTGCGTTCGCGCTTCTTGCATTCTTCTGGAACATCGTGCAGGGCTTTGGGAAGTCTGGTGATGCAAAAAAGCGTTCTGAGCTCGTGCAGGCGCTCTTGTGGATCGTGCTCGCCCTGTTCGTGGTGATAGCACTTGGCGGGGTAGTGGCAGTTATAACCACGACCTTTGACCTATAGCTTCGTATCCACAGTAGTCCTTTCTAGAGTCAAGGCGTGTGCTCGAGGTGGTATGATGGCTCTGTAGACATTATAAATTACAATTTATTTCTATTCGCATATTATGAAGACCTATGTATACGTGACAGCTTTGGGGACATTGGCTTTTCTCCCGCTCGCTGCTTTTGCAGCTGATTTGCAGTCGATTCTTGGGACCATTGGAGATCTGATTGGTACAGCGACACCTATTGTTGTTGCGCTCGCGCTTGTATATTTCTTTTGGGGCCTTGCAAGCTTTATACTCTCCAGCTCGGAAGAAAAGAAGAAGAACGCTGTTTCGACCATGATTTACGGCATTATCGCGCTTTTCGTGATGGTGTCAGTCTGGGGCATTGTGAATGTTCTCCAGACTACATTTCAGGTAACTGGTAGCGGTGACGTGCGTGCGCCTAAAGTTGAGGGTGTAGGGAACTACTAACACCTCTTCTCAGTGAAGAGGCCTTGTCATGCAAGACCTTACAGTATTTATAGATAATGTAGTCGACCTGATCATTCAGCCACTCGTCATTCTGCTTTTGGTTGCAGGAGTTGCGTACTTTGTGTGGGGTGTTGCGCTATACATCTTTAACGCTAGTAATCCAGAGGAGCGTAAAAAAGGTACGCAGCACATCATTTGGGGTGTGTTGGGCATTGTCATTATGGTGGGAGTCATCGGCATCATCCGAGTCGTGACATCTACCTTTGGTGTCTAGTGGGCGGAAGAGGACTTGGTCACAACTCGTCGTCTGCTGACGACGGTCGCGACCCCGCCTCACTCGTCTTCACTCGCTCCGGCTTTCAAGTCTGGCCGGAACCTACGGTTCCTGTGTGGGCGGAAGAGGACTTGAACCTCCACTCCGGTTAGGGAACCAGCTCCTAAGGCTGGCGCGTCTGCCAATTTCGCCATCCGCCCAATAGTAGTGAGTATACCGCGTACTTAAGGAACTGTGGAGTGTCAGCCGCGTATCCACTTATACAGTGTTGGTGGACGTGATGCATATTGGACGCCAAACTTTGCTTTAAAGTTCGAATATCCTTTCCACGCTCGCGGGTCGCCTGGCTGGTAGAAGAGTCCAAAATGCATAAATCGTAGGCCCTTTTGCTGTGACACGGTAAACCAATTATCGATGAGGGCAGTCATGAGCGGAATCTTACTGACTTCCCGTAGATAGAAGCCAGCAAGATAGTAGGAGCCATTGCCTGTGGGAGAGTCAAGAGTCGCAATGCCGGCAACTATCTTAGTATCAGCACGTCTACGCGCAACCCAGAGTGTGACGTGTTCCGAGTTCTTTTGCGTGTGCGGTTTGACTATCGTCTTAACAAGTATGTGTTTAAGAATGGGTCGAATCGTTCCCCGCAGGTAGGCGTTTTCAAATTCTGGGTAGGTAGTTCTTTCGATACTGTACGCATGAGAAAACCGCTTCTGAAACAAGGCGCGCTCGCGGCGTGCGCCTTTTGACCATCGTGTCGTATACTCCTTCAGATTAGTGATGTCTGAAAAACCAATAACAGACTCAGGTCTGCTCCTAAACGCCACCCATCCCTTCGGATGTGGTGCAGTGTCTGTATCTCTGTGCCACATAACAAGGCGAAATGGTAGTGAGAACGGAGCGGAAGCTGCAAGATTAGGTTCGCCCTCTGAGTGGTATGACTCAACGCTGACTGGCCACAGACGCCAGGCATTGTCTGCTCTGTCACCTATGCGCGTCGGGTGCAAAAAAGAGGGAATCGACACGGTGTTTATAAACTCTGGCCAATAGAGTGGAGAAATGTATTCGTCGGGGAGTGGTGTGTCAGTGTTCATCATTACACGCACCATTAAATAATTTGTCCGCCCTGTTGGATTCGAACCAACGACCAATCGCTTAAGAGGCGAGTGCTCTACCAGCTGAGCTAAGGGCGGTACAAAAATTACTGTAGCAGAAAAATGGCTTTTTTAAAGCCTATTCGCCATCTGGTTTAGGTTCTGGTCCAATCTCTGCTATTGCTTTTTCGGTAGCGGTGCCATGCTCATCAC
>CAYTKJ010000010.1:0-19572 GCA_964438675.1 uncultured Candidatus Saccharibacteria bacterium | reverse complement strand
AGGGATTTTTTCGTTCTTTGCATTGCGGATCTTCTTTCCCAGTGACTCGTTTGCGTCATCTATCTCAGCGCGGAGTCCGGCATCTTTCAGAGCCTTCAGAACTTTCATACCGTATTCGTTATGCTTTTCAGAAATTGGTAAGACTTTGACCTGTACAGGTGAGAGCCAAAGTGGGAACACACCTGCGTAGTGTTCAATCATTACCCCCATAAATCTTTCGAGAGACCCAGAAATGGCACGGTGGATCACAACAGGACGCTCCTTCTCTCCCTTTTCATTTATAAAGGCAAGTTCGAAACGCTGCGGTAAGTTAAAGTCGCATTGTATCGTTGCTAGTTGCCACTGTCTACCAATCGCATCCTTGAACATAAAGTCCAGTTTCGGTCCATAAAATGTAGCCTCGCCCTCAACGCGTCTGTAGTTAAGGTTATTATTTTTAGCCGCTTCCTCAAGAGCGCCCTCTGCCACTCGCCATACTTCATCGGTTCCAAGGTATTTGCTATGGTCAGAATCTCGCACAGATAAAGAGACCCAGTATCCCTCCATCATGCCCATTGTGGTGTAAAAGCTTTTGATGATGCCGACTATCGACGATACTTCTGCACTAATTTGTGATTCACGGCAGAATAGGTGTCCATCATCTTGAGTAATTGAACGGACGCGTGTGAGACCACCAAGCTGACCAGTTTTTTCGTCACGGTATACGGTTGCTGGTTCGAAATAGCGAACGGGCATATCTCGGTATGAGAACTGGTTGTCAGCAAAGATCTGCATGTGGTGCGGACAGTTCATCGGTTTCATAAAAAACTTCTCGTCTTTGCCTGTAACTCGGAACAGTTCGTCCCCGAACTTTGCTGCATGTCCTGATGCGATGTAGAGCTCCTCCTTTGCAATATGTGGTGTCCACACACGCGCATATCCCTTATCTTTATGCAATTCCCACAAGTACTCTTCGATCTCGCGGCGGATTATTGCTCCCTTAGGTTGTAAAAGTGGAAGCCCCGCACCAACAAGTGGCGAGATAGTAAAAAGTTTCATTTCAGGACCAATTTTCTTGTGGTCTCGCTTCCGAGCCTCTTCGCGCTGTGCAATGTGTGCGTCTAGTGCTTCTTTAGTAGCGAATGCCAAACCGTAGATGCGGGTAAGCATCGGGTTATTCTCATTACCGCGCCAGTAGGCGCCGGCGATACGGTCGAGTATAAATGAGTCTGAAGGAATATCTTCGTTTGGGTGTTCTGCATGGCCGCCGCGGCAGAGGTCAGTAAAGTGTCCGACGGTGTACAACGTTATCTGCTCGCCACGAGCAGTGATTTCATCTATAAGTTCGTGCTTATATTCGTTACCTGGAAAACGCGCTTTTGCCTCGTCTGCACTCATTACTTCATGCGTAAATTCTTTCCATGAAGGCAGGAGTTTGCGCATCTGCTTTTCGATTTTCTTGAGTGCTTCGTCGTTCGGTTTTTCACCGGCGCCGAAGTCTATGTCGTAGTAGAAACCATCGTCAATAGCAGGGCCGAGTGTTAGTTTGGCGTGCGGATATGCCCCGAGTACGGAAGCTGCAAGCAGGTGAGCGAGGGTGTGGCGTTTGTGTTCTAAAGTGGTGGACATAAATATAAGCAGAGTTAATAACCCTGCCCGGACGATTCGTATGAACCGTGGTTCCACCGAGCTTCCGTCCCGAATATCAGGACAGCACTTACACTAACTATAGCGAGCCAAATAACACTGTCAACTAATACTTAACTACAACATGTTCGAGGTCCGACCCCGAACAGTGCTTATTCAAGCGTGATTGGTGCTAGATCATGATCAGCCATACGTGCAAGAAACGTTCGCAGGGTGGTGGTATGTAGTTTTCGATCGGCATATAGATCTGAACCAGCAAGTATCGGTTCAAATTCAAGTTCGCCGCTATAGTTTTTTAGGCTCGACCAACGATAGCCATTTACCTGCTCTAGTGCACGTTTTGGGTTACTTACGCACTGTATGCGCCAGTTCTTTGTATCTTTGTAAAAGTCCAGCGGGTTAAGGTGGATATAGGGGAGTATGTATAGAAAATGTCGGTCAGTAACTATTTGCACCCGTTTTGTTTTTCCTTGAAACAAAACACCGCTGCGGCTGTGTCTAAGATTGAAATATCCAGTGTAACCAACATTCAACTTCTTGAGAAAATTACTCATACCACCTTCAACGTTCTCGGAGAGTAGGAGGTGATAATGATTCCCCATGAGACACCATGCGTGGATGGTCACTAGACGTTTCCTAGTGTCTGTCCGAGGTCGGACCCCGAGCAGTGAAGTCCGAGCAGTGTTCTCGACCTGTTCGGTGTCATTCATCACATAGAGACTTGTAACGAATCGAAGTCGGTCTGCATTGTCTTGGGCAATTGTTCGCTTATCTACGCCCCTGTTCATCACATGGAAGTAGTTCATAATGCATATTCTAGCACACTTTGTTCGAGGTCGGACCTCGAACAAGGCGAACAAGGGAACGCGAAAAAAGTTGATAAGGCTATCAATTTTAGCTACCCAACGACCTTTACTTTGTCGATAAGAATTGAGGGTTCTCCGTTTCTGCGATTTACTTTTCCTTTAACTAACACAATGGCTCCTTCAGTGAGCTGTGAGGCGTGCTCTTTAAAAACGGTGGGGAAGGCGACGGACTCTATAGACGCTTCTTTATCTGAAATGGTAATAAATGCCATGCGGTCACCCTTCTTAGTCAAAATGCTTTTCACTTCATCTATCACCCCACCGACGATCACAGGAAACCCACTTCGTACCTCGTTAACTGCGGCACGCACGGAGCCCTTATATTTATCAAACGTCTCTTTAAACTGGTCGGTGGGGTGTCCTGAGACATAGATACCGAGTAGTTCTTTCTCCCATCCGAGCTTGTCTTTGAGTGATGTGAGGGTATTGGAGAGCGTGATAGTCGGAGCTTTAGCGGTTACCACAAACAGCGCACTCTGCGACTCTACAGACACGTCTTTGTGTTGTGCTGCCGCAATTGCGTCGAGCTTTTCCAGTATGGCTGCACGCTCGCCAAAGCGGTCCATCGCTCCCGCTTTAATAAGGGACTCCATGGCACGTTTGTTAATTGCGCTTGGTATACGGAACGCAAAGTCTCCAAGTGACACAAACTCCCCGTTCATTTGTCTCTCATCGATAATGGAGCGTGCGGCGCCTTCACCAAAGTTCTTAATGGTGTTGAGTCCGAATCGGATGACGCCGGGCTTTGGAACTGAGAATGACTTATATGACTCGTTTATGTCAGGGGGTAAGACGCTGATACCAAGTCGTTCACTTTCCGCTACGTGGAGCGCAATCGAGTCGACATCACCAGAGTCCGCACTCATGAGAGACGACATGTAGTCCTCAGGAAAGTTAGCTTTCATATACGCGGTTTGGTAGGCTACTTTTCCGTAGCTTGCAGCGTGCGCCTTGTTAAATCCGTATGCCGCAAACGGCTCTATAAGTTTCCAAATCGATTCAGCTTTTTCCTTTGTAATTTTGCCAAACGACTGTGCACCACTTAAGAACTTTTCTTTCTGTGCCTCCATCTCTACAGGAATTTTCTTACCCATTGCTTTGCGCAAGTTGTCTGCCTCAAGCCACGAATATCCGGCGATGGTGATAGCGGTCATAAGGACATCGTCTTGGTAGGTAATGATGCCGTAGGAACGGTCAAGAATATCCTTCATGCGCGGATCTGGATAGGTAATATACGCAGGATTATGCTTGCGTTGAATGTACTGAGGTATGGACTCCATGGGTCCAGGGCGGTAGAGCGCTACCATTGCGTTAATGTCGTCAATGGACGACGGCTTCAGGTCTTTTAGGTGTCGAGTCATACCGCCACCAGAAAGTTGGAACACCCCTTCGGTGAAGCCTTTCGCAAGCATCTCAAATGTTTTTGGATCCTTGATAGGTATGGTCTCTATATCAACCGTTTCACCTAAGCGGCGGTCGACGCGCTCGACAGCGTCCGCGAGAATAGACAAGTTTTTAAGCCCCAGGAAGTCAAACTTCAAAAGTCCTACACCGCCATATTCGTCGGTAAGCGAGTACATGTCGTACTGCGTAATTATTTTTCCACCATTCGGTTCAAGCTGGACGGGGGTGAAGTTGGTGAGTGGTTCAGGTGCTACGACGACACCGGCGGCATGCACAGAAATGTGTCGCGCATTACCTTCAATGCGTCGCGCGGTATTAATAATTATTTCCGCGTCCTCATCCGACTTATAGAGCTTTCGTAAATCTTCCTCGATTTCGAGCGCGTGGTCGATGGTCATAGGAAAGCCTTGTGAGCCAAGCGGTATAAGTTTTGCAATACGGTCTCCAATGCCGTAGGAGTAGCCAAGGGCGCGCGCGACATCACGTACTGCTGCGCGCGCCATCATGGTGCCGAAGGTTCCGATTTGTGCGACGCGGTCTTCGCCGTATTTTTTCTTTACGTACTCGACCATGAGGTCACGCTTTACGTCAGAAATGTCCATGTCGATGTCGGGTGCTTTGGGACGTCCCGGATTTAAGAAGCGCTCGAACGGTAATTTGTACTCGAGTGGATTTACGTTCGTGATACCGGTGAGGTATGAAACTAACGAGCCAGCGGCTGAGCCTCTGGTCGTTGTTAATATTTTTGCTGACCGCGCGTAGCTCAGGAGGTCTGCCACGGTAAGGAAGTAGGGCGCAAATCCTTTTTGGTTAATGATTGTAAGTTCGTAGTCGATACGGCCAAGTATTTCTTCTGTCTCGCTTAGGTTCCGCCTAGCGATTCCAGCAAGCGCAGCTCTTTTTAGTTCAGCTTCGTATGTTGTGGTGTCGGGGATTGCGAAGGTAGGAAAGATCCAGTTTCCGAGCGTGAGCGTTACGGATACTCGTTCAACCACTGCTTCCATGTTTTTTACTGCTTCAGGAAAGTCGCGGTAGCGCTCTTCAAGTGTGGCCGGAGATGCAAAAGCACGGTCGTTTCCATCGACGGGAGCGGTCGGGTTTTGTATACGCCGCACAATGTCGAGCGCTTCTTTATCCTCCGGCTTTAAGTAGTACGTGCCGTCCGATGCAACAAGCGGGAGTCCAAGTCCCGCGGCAACGCCAGCGGTGCGTATCTGCCGCTCGCGCCCACCGTTCCAACCAAGGCGAGCAAACACACTTCCTTTCCCAAGGGTTCGAGTTAAAAGCTCTACGAGCTCACTTGCTCCTGGTGCGATGAGCGCAGTGTCGGGAATGAGCGCGATGAGACCGGAGCCAAACTCCTCGAAGTCCTTTTCTAGAGCGCGTGGTTCAGTCGGCGCGGAAAGGTGTGCCCGTGAGACCAGTTTGAGTAAATGTTGGTACCCAGCGAAGTTTTCTGCCAGCAGTATGACGTGTCCGGTAGTGCCAGCAATAAAGAAATCCAGATCAACACCAAGAATCGGCTTGATACTTTTTTTTGTGCACGCCTTATAAAATTCAATGGCACCATAGAGGTTGTTGCGGTCAGTGAGCGCTAGAGCGGGCATGCCAAAATTTACTGCAGCCTCGACCAGTGGGTCTATCTGGGGAAGGGCATTTAAGAGGCTATAGTGACTGTGTACCGACAGATGCGAGAATGTGCTCACAAAGACAGTGTAGTCTGTATGAGGAAAAAAATCATTGTGGGGATAGACGAGGTAGGGCGTGGCCCGCTAGCCGGACCTGTCTCCATAGGTATTGCTGCGTGTCTGGGTGGCACCTTGCCATTTCTTGTAAAGGACTCTAAACAGATGACGGAGAAGGCGCGCGAGGCCGTTTACGGCCTCGCGCAAGAGCTGCACCAGACGGGCGAGCTCGTGTTTGGAGTGTACTCAGTGCCAGCTGAAAAAGTAGATGCATGGGGGATAACACGCGCGATTGCGGAAGCGGTCGCGCGTGGGCTCAGAGACCTCGCGCTCGACCCCAAAGAGGTCGAACTAAAACTCGATGGACGATTGCGCGCGCCTCACACTTTTTCGCAAGAAGCAATCATTCGTGGCGACATGCTCGTTCCCATTATTTCGCTCGCGTCGGTCGTAGCTAAGGTCGAGCGCGATCGATACATGACTGACGTCGCACACCGAGACTACCCCGCATACGGCTTCGACTCCCACAAGGGATACGGGACGGCTGCTCATTATGTGGCGATACAGAGCCATGGGCTGAGTCCACTTCACCGTCGTTCCTTTTTAAAAAAAATCATGTTAGCGTGAATGCATGTCGGACCAACACCTACCTTCAGATACCTCAGCTGATGTAAGCCAGTCAGATTCTGGATCTAGCATACCGCCGGTCGATCAGGCGCTCGCCGAGCGTGTCGTCGGCCTCTACCAGAGTATTGATGTCATTTTGAAAGATATGGAACTTTCAGAGGATGACAGGAAGCAGGTTGAACAAAATTTAATGGAGGCTATTGCCGCAGAGCTTTTGACCCGGCTCGGAGACAAAATGTCTGATGATGATAAAGAGGATCTTATGGGTTTGTCGGATGACTCTAGTGGACAGCCTAATTTGCAAGAAGTGGCGGGTTTTTTCAGACAGCGTTTTGAGCAGAAGGATTTGGTACAAGCACTCGCTGAGTCTACAGAGCAAGTACTGACAGAGTTTGCTGAATCGATGCAGGGGAATGCTGCCACAACAGATGTGTGAGTGCTGAACAGCCATCTTTCGATGAACGCTGGCGAGCGCTCGAGAACGAGTCTGTCGTTGGCGTAAAAGTCTCACTCGCCAGTTTTGTGACATTTGTTGCAGCGTATTTTTTGCCAGAAGCATACAAAGATGTGGCTGTAACTACGCAACTCGTCGCTGGTATGGCAGGCATGTCTGCAATAATCAACGGCGTCTGCCTTTTCCGAAAACAGCATGCCATAGCACGGGAAAGCCGGCAGTCTAACCATGAGCCACAGCCTCGCATCTAACGCACGAACCACGTTTGCCTGACGCGCTGTTTTCTGATACACTCCTCAATACTATGGTTGTACGCATGCGTCATACGCGCGGTCACTCGGCTAATCGCCGATCGCATCACGCACTTAAAAACAGAGCCCTGACCGTTTCCCCTGAGGGCACCGTCCACCCACGCCACCGCGTGATCCTTGAAGGCGGTACGTACCGTGGCCGTACACTCCTGAACAAAAAAACCGCTCGCACTGAGCGTCGGGCACTTAAGGTAAAGCGTGAAGGAAAACAGGAGACCGAGAAGTCTGGGTCCAAGTAACTCATGGCTTCACGCCATCTCTCTCGCGCGCTTGTACTCCAGACGCTCTTTGAGAGCGACATGACGAACGCGCTTGAGCTCGACTCTGCGCGCTCGGTTTTAAAACGAAATGCTAAAGAGTTTGCACTTGGCGCATCAGACATGGCGTTTGCAGAGTCGCTCCTCGGAGGAGTGCTTGCAAAAGTAGGTGAGGTAAATGCAGTTATAGAAAAGGCTGCGCCGCAGTGGCCGCTCGAGCAAGTTGCACCAATTGACCGTAATGTGCTCAGGATCGGACTGTACGAACTCTTGTTCGGGGATCGTACATCAGTTCCGCCAAAAGTGGCGCTCAATGAGGCCATTGAACTTGCAAAGTCGTTCGGTGGTGAGCAGTCTGGGAAATTTGTAAACGGTGTGTTGGGTGCTGTCTATCGTGATATTGGTGAGCCAGAAAAGGAAGCGGGGCATACGGGGCCAGTGTCTGCTGACACACTTGCAGGTGCGGTAGTGGTAGCGACTGAGGATGGTGCACAGGTAGTCGCGCTGGTGCGTGATGTCTTTCATCGCTGGACACTTCCCAAGACGAAACTCGAGCCTGGCGAGCTTACTGGTCACGGCGCGAAGCGCGCAATCATGAATGAGCTGGGAATTCACGCAGAACTAGTACGCCCACTAGGAGAACACACCTACACTGCCCATGACCCTGAGCGTGGACCTGTAGAGCGCACCGTGGCGTACTTTCTTGCTCGAGCGTCTGACGCTCTGCCGTTAACGTGTACGGTGTGCGAAGGGATAGTAGAGGTACGTTGGGTGCGAGCAGACGAACTGTCGGGACTGCCACTGTATGATGATCTACGCAGTATTATAGATACAGCATTTACCGACCTATGAGTCCTGCAAGAAAAACAGAGATAGAGACGGCGTTTCGGGCTTTTCAAAAGAAAGTCGGCATTTCGTTTACAGACGCAGATTTGTTACGCACTGCGTTCACACACCGGTCTTACCTCAATGAGGCGCGCGCGGAACGTCGCGAGGCGATCCCAGGAGCGGGGATTCATAACGAGCGACTCGAGTTTCTTGGTGATGCAGTTATCGAGCTTATTATCACCGATCACCTGTTCCGCAAGTATCCAAACGCAAACGAAGGTGATCTAACGGGGTACCGTGCCGCGCTCGTGAACGCTCAAATTTTAGGTGGCATCGCGGATGCGCTTGGTATGAACGAGTGCCTACTCTTATCTAAGGGTGAGGCACGAGACACGGGCCGGGCACGTGCGACGATACTCGCAAACACATTTGAAGCGGTGACTGGCGCGCTCTACCTCGACCAAGGGTATGTTGCGGCAGAGCAATTTGTTACCACGCACGTGCTCTCACACATCGATGAGGTGGTGAAGCGTGGTTTGTGGCGAGACGCTAAAAGTGCGTTTCAAGAGATTGCTCAGGCAAAGTACGGCATCACACCTGCATACAAGACGGTGCGTTCAGAGGGCCCTGACCACGCACGTATTTTTACGGTCACGGTATCCGTTGGTGATATAGCTGTTGCGGAGGGCTCAGGGGAGTCGAAGCAGGAGGCCGAGCAGGCAGCCGCCCAGCGCGCGCTCGAGGAGGAGAAGTAAGTTATACTTTTTATATGCTGTTAAAACGGCTTGAAGTCGGCGGGTTTAAGTCGTTTGCTAAAAAAACGTCTTTTGACTTCGACACCCCCGTCGTTGCAATTGTTGGTCCAAACGGCTCGGGAAAAAGTAATGTCGCTGAGAGTATTCGCTTTGTATTAGGGGAACAGTCTATGAAGTCCATGCGTTCAAAGCGTGGGGAAGATTTAATCTGGAACGGCTCGACAAGTTCACCGCGAGCGGGTAGGGCAGCAGTTTCAATTGTGTTTGACAACTCGTCACGTTTTCTCGCATACGATTTTGACGAAATAGCTGTTGAGCGCACAGTGCATCGCGATGGTGTGAACGAGTATCGATTAAATGGGTCCGTAGTACGTCTCAAAGACATCCACGAACTCTTAGCGGGCGCAAATATTGGTCAGTCAGGACACCATATCATTTCGCAAGGTGAGGCGGACAAGATACTTGCTGCAACGCCGAAGGATCGACGGGAAATGCTCGAAGATGCACTAGGTATTAAGATCTATCAGTATAAAAAGGACGAAGCCCTTCGCAAGCTTGAAAAGACCGAAGAGAACATGCGACAAGTCGAGGGACTGAGAAGGGAAATCGCGCCACACCTCAGGTTTCTAAAAAAGCAGGTAGAGAAGATTGAGAAAGCGGAAGAGCTTCGTACTGCGGCGCTCAGCCGGTACCACGTGTATCTCAAGCGGGAGGAAGAGTTTTTGTCAGAAACGAAAACACGTATCGATACCGAGTTTTCAGTAAAGCAGTCTGAGTTTCGCGACCTCCATGTACAGGTAGAGGATGCAAAGCGCGTACTCAGTCAGTCGTCGGATGACGAGCGCACCAAACGCATCGTTGCGCTTACTAATGAGCTAGAGCAACTTCGCTCAGAAAAGACGGACGCATCACGCGCCGTCGCCCGGCTGCAGGGGCAGTTACAGACACTGACGCGTATAACTGAGCGAGCGACGGTGCCTGCGAGCGATATTGCGAGGCTTGCTGATGAAGGTGAGCAAGAACTCCTCCGTACGGCAGGCGCGCAAGTGGCCGATATATTCGACTTTGTAAAAGGATTTATAGTGAGACTCCGAGCACTTACACAGCAAGCATCATTTGGTGAGGCTGACCTTACGTCGATGCAGGCAGAGCACGAGCGATTACTTGCGCATGAAAACGAACTCACTGAAAAGGAAGCTGTGCGCACTGCAGAGCTTGACCGTATCCGCGTCGAGCTTGAGTCACAGCGTCTGGAGGAGCGAGACAAAGAGCGCTCACTTTTTGAGCTTACGGCAGTTGAGCGGGATATACGGTATCGTCTAGGGATACTCGAGGGTGAGCGTGAACGCCTGAGGCTCCTGACAGAAGAGTTTGAGCGCGAGCTTGCAGAAACTGCACCCATCCTAGGACGCGAGATTTTAGAGTACCGCTCAGTCCATTTGGTGAATCATATTGCGCGTGAAGAGCAGGAGCGTGAGAAGCGTGAGCTTGAGAAAATCAAGATCCGTCTTGAAGAGATGGGTGCTGCAGGAAGCGGAGAAGTGATGAAGGAGTACCAGGAGGCGAGTGAGCGAGAGTCATTTTTAGAAAAAGAGATTGCAGACCTGACACAGTCGTCGATACAGCTCAGGGCACTTGTTATCGATCTTGAGACAGAGCTGTCGAAGCGCTTTGATGAGGGGCTTGGTGCTATTAACAAAGAGTTCGAGCACTTCTTCGGACTCTTGTTTGATGGCGGAACTGCGGCACTTACGCGCGTACGTGAGGAAGTTCGTCGAAAAGGTGCAAACCCTGAGAGCGAAGAGGAGGGCGAGATTTCTGCAGAAGATACCGAAGTTATCGAAGGAATAGAGATAACTCTTACGATTCCACGAAAGCGTATAAAGTCTCTGGTCATGCTCTCTGGGGGTGAGCGTGCACTCACGTCCATTGCGCTCATCTTTGCTATGTCGTCGGTTAATCCACCACCGTTTCTCGTTCTCGACGAAACTGATGCGGCACTCGACGAAGCAAACTCGAAACGTTACGGAGACATGATTAGTGCGCTGTCTAAAAAGTCCCAACTTGTGGTTATTACACACAACCGCGAGACCATGTCGCGTGCGGCTATTTTGTACGGCGTCACCATGGGTGGCGACGGTGTCTCAAAGGTGCTTTCGGTCAAACTTGAGGAGGCTGTTAAAGTGGCTAAGTAATATGCATGCATTTGAACAGTACGAGGCGCGGGTGAGAAAGGCGGCACAACTGCTCGGTCTTTCAGATGTTGCTGTCTCAAAATTGCTTACTCCTGATCGAGTGATTGAAAAATCACTCAGCATTGATTTGTCTGATGGGCACCACGAATTTCAAGCGTATCGCGTTCAGTTTAACAACGCGCGTGGTCCGTATAAGGGCGGCATCCGCTTTCACCCAGCGGCAGATCTTGACGAGGTAAAAGCACTTGCAGCGATGATGGCGATTAAGTGTGCAGTGGTCGGACTTCCGCTTGGTGGCGGCAAGGGTGGTGTCACTTTTGATCCAAAGCGTTACTCTCAGGAGGATATACATACTGTTGCGCGCGCATGGGCTCGCGCGTTTGCGGCGGATATTGGTGAGCAAAAGGATGTGCCCGCGCCAGACGTCTATACCAACTCAGAAATCATGGATGTGATGCTGAGCGAGTATGAGTCGGTGACCCAAAAGAAAGCCCCAGGAACATTTACTGGAAAATCGATAGGGAACGGCGGTCTCGAAGGGCGCGACACTGCAACTGCACTGGGAGGAGTTTTTGCGCTCGAGGCGTACCTCACTGAGAAGGGTGTAGTTACAGGTGACCTGAAAGTTGCAGTACATGGTTTTGGTAATGCGGGTGCGACCGTGGCGTCACTCTTGTACCGGCGTGGATTTAGAATTGTCGGCATTGCAGATTCAAAGTCGTCAGTCATGTCTGACGAAGGACTCGACCCGCAGGTATTTCGTGCCGCCAAAGAGCGCGGTGAGTCGCTTCTTGATGCAATGCCCGGACACGTCGGACTCGAGGTGGGCACCCCAGAAGAGGTGCTCACTATGCCTGCCGATATTTTGATACCGGCAGCGTTGGATAACACCATTACCACTAGCTCAGGGGTTGCTGAAGAAGTAGCCGCGCGGGTTGTGCTCGAACTCGCAAATGGTCCAACCACCGCCGACGCAGACGATGTACTACGTGCGCGAGGCATCGACGTGATCCCTGATGTGCTGGCAAATGCCGGTGGGGTGGCCGTGTCATACCTTGAGTGGGAAACGAACGTACACGGCACCATGCTCACTCGTGATGCGGTAAACGAAAAGCTGAAGGACATTATTACAAACGCATGGGAAGAAGTGTCGGTATGTGCACGCACGCATAGCGTGACGTATCGAGATGCGGCATACATCCTTGCCATTCAGAAAATACACGAAGCACAAAAAACGTATGGTGGAACAAAGTGAGGGTCGTGCACGGCGCGTACACGAAGAGTTGCGTGGCAAAACCTCCGTTGCGCTCAAACGACCCATAGAAAGTCGTGAGGACCTTGCAGATGTCTACACGCCTGGCGTTGGTGTTGTGTCTGCTGACATTGGGAAAGACACAGAACTGGTTTGGAAGTACACGGGGCGTGGCAATAGTGTGGCCGTTGTGTCCGACGGCTCTGCGGTTCTAGGACTGGGAGACATTGGCCCCGAGGCTGCACTTCCTGTTATGGAAGGCAAGTGCGCGCTCTTTAAACGATTTGCAAACATCGATGCAGTGCCGCTGGTACTCCGTGCGCGCGAGGTCGATGAGATTGTACGCATTGTCGCTGCACTCGCCCCATCCTTTGGTGCAATAAACCTCGAAGACATTTCTGCGCCGCGCTGCTTTGAAATAGAGGAACGGCTTAAGGCTGAACTTGCTATCCCTGTCATGCACGACGACCAGCACGGCACAGCGATTGTCGTGCTTTCGGGGCTTATCAACGCAGCGCAGGTGGTGGGGAAAAATATAGCGGATATGAAGATGGTGATCAACGGTGTTGGGGCGGCAGGCGTTGCTATTGCGCGACTTGTGCGCGCGTACGGAGGTATGCGCATACACGCAGTTGACTCTACGGGTATGGTCTCTCTATCACGTACCGATTTGAATAAGGAAAAGCAACGACTGTTGCACGAGCAGGTTATTGTCGGTGATGTGTCTGGAGATCTTGCACACGCACTTACGGGCGCGGACGTTTTTGTGGGCGTGTCGAAGGCGGGACTGTTGTCCGAGTCCTTAGTGCAACGTATGAATCAGGACCCAATACTTTTTGTGCTTGCAAACCCGATACCCGAGATTATGCCAGACAGTGCGCACAGGGCAGGGGCGCGGGTGGTCGCTACAGGGAGGAGCGATTTTCCTAACCAGATCAACAATGTACTCGCGTACCCAGGAATATTTCGCGGTGCACTAGACGCACGTGTTCCAAAAATTACTGATGCTATGAAGCTCGCAGCCTCGGAAGCCATTGCGGCGCTGGTAGAGCAGCCGACTGCTGATCGTATTATTCCTGACGTGTTCGATCCGCGTATTGTGCCGGCGGTTGCTCGGGCAGTACAAGCGCAAGGTCAATAGTGCGTTCGCGCAGGTGTGCCTGTTCGATGACAAAGCTCACTGTGTCGCCAAGGCGTAGCGTCTCCTTTGTGTGCATATTTATGAGTGCAAATTTTTTCTGCACATACTCAAAGCCGGGGAGTTTGGAGATGTGCACCATGCCTTCGCCGCCAGACTCGTGGTCCTCAATATAGATGCCCCACTCGGTAACGCCAGAAATGGTTCCGTGGCGTGGCACGCCTATCTTTTTTGAAAGGTATTCGATCTGCTTAAGCTTCACACTCTCGCGCTCGGCCTCAGCGGCCTCGGCCTCGCGATGTGAGGCATGGGCTGCTAAAGTTTCAATGGCATGATGCTCGTCGGCTATCTGTGCTTTGCTGAGTACTTGCGCAAGCATGCGGTGGACCAGGAGATCAGGGTAGCGCCGTATTGGTGATGTAAAGTGCGCATAATCTTTAAAAGACAGTCCGTAGTGCCCAATGTTCTTTGTCGTATACGTCGCGCGAGACATGCTTCGAATTGTCGCAGTTTTTATGAGCCCTTCTTCTGGCGCGCCCTTGACCGATGCGAGCATGCGGTTCAGCTCTTTTTGTGCTGCACCTTGTGCGTTGAGTGTGAGTGAGTACCCGATCGCACGTAAGTATACAGCGAGTTCCTCAAGCTTCTCAGGGTTCGGTGCGTCGTGGACGCGGTAGATAAACACACGCTGCTTTTTCGGTAGCGACTTCGACACCAACGTCGCGACCTCGCGATTTGCGAGAAGCATGAGTTCTTCGATGAGTTGATGTGACCTGGTCGATTCGTTTCGTGAGAAGCCAGTGACAACTTTCTTTTCGTTCAGCACTGGTCTCAGCTCAACGCGATCAAAAATGAGTGCACCAGACTCGATGCGCTTTGTGCGCAAGTATTGTGCTATGTCAGAAAGCGCCGTGAGTGTCGCGTAGTGCTCGTGTGCGGGGTCTAGAAGGGCGCTGTCTGCTTCCTCATACGTAAATCGTTTTTGCGAGTGGATGATGGAGCGACCAAACCAGCGATCTACAATGGTAGTGCCACGAAAGGTAAACACCGCACTAAAGGTAAGTCGGTCCACTCCTGGCTTGAGAGAACACAAGTTTTCAGACAGTTCTGGAGGAAGCATGGGAATGGTGCGGTCGACGAGATACACGGACGTACCGCGTGCGCATGCTTCTCGATCGAGTGCTGTGTGTGGGCGTACGAAGTGCGATACGTCAGCAATATGCACGCCCACCTCCACGGTGCCGTCACTATTTTGCAGAAATGAAATTGCGTCATCAAAATCTTTTGCATCAGCAGGGTCGATGGTAAGAGTCAGTGTATTCCGGAAGTCCCGCCGCGTCAGTACATCTTCTTCAACAATCGAAAGTCCCTCGGCTTCGCGCGCGACATCAGTTGAAAAATCAGTAGTAAATTCGTGCCCGGCAAGGATCGCTCGCATTTCCGTGTCGTGCGCACCAGCAAGTCCGAGCGCGCGACGAATAGTGATGTGTGGCGGGCGAGACTCCCAGTTCACTACATCGGCTATCACTTTTTGACCCACGGGACTCCCGACACCGCCAACCACTAAGAAGTCCATGTGTACGCGTGTGTCGTCAGGTACTAAAAAGAGTCCCGACTCACGCCGCTCGAGGAGTCCAACAAAAGAGTTCTTTTTACGCTCTAGAACCTGTACCACTTCACCTATTTCTTCACGCCTCCCAGGACGTAACGCAACCTCGACTACGTCGCCAGAAAGTGCACTCTTCAGAGATTCGCGTGGGATAGGAATGTCCCGTACCCCCTCTGGCATGAGGAGAAACCCTTTGCCACTGCGTGTGACTTCCACGACCCCGCGGAGGGTCTTTTGCTCATGCCGTTTGATCTTTCCGCTCACTTCTGGTAGAGTAGCATGCATGTTAGGTATACGACTAAAACGCACTGGCAGGACGAACGACCCGTCGTTTAAAATCGTGGTTGGTGAAACAAAGTACAGCCCAAAAAGTGGTAAGCACTTTGAGTATCTCGGTTCCTATAATCCGAAGACCAAGCACACGATTATTGACGCTGAAAAAGTGAAAGGCTGGCTTGCAAAGGGTGCGCAGGCATCTGCGACAGTCCACAACCTCTTCATAACTAAAGGAATTATTTCAGGTTCAAAGATCAACGTTCTCAAAACATTTAAAGCTCCAGAGGTGAAGGAGGAGCAAAAGGCAGAGGCACCGGTAGAGGTACCGAAGGTAGAAGCGCCTCCAGAGCCTGCTCCCGAAGAGTCAAAAGCAGAATAGCCCAGCTAGCGCCAGGGCAATTTTTTTGCTACAGTAGGACCGTACTTACATAATTAAATATACTGCTATGCAGAATGGCGATCAGGAATTTCTCGAGTACGTAGTAAAGGCATTAGTCGACAATCCGAACGATGTAAAAGTTGCTCGTCAGGTCGACGAGATGGGTGTGCTGCTCACCTTGGATGTACATTCTGCAGACATGGGTAAAGTTATTGGTCGCTCTGGTAACACCGCAAAGGCAATCCGGATTCTTTTGCGAGTCGTCGGCATGAAAAACAATGCACGCGTGAACCTCAAGATTAACGAGCCTGCAGGTGGGAGTCGTGCTGGGATGGGTGGCGGTGAGTACCGCGCGCCTATGCTGTCTGAGCCGCGAAACGAGGGTCCTATGGGTGCAGCTACTAAGTCTGTCGAGGACGCTCTCGATGACATTAGACTCTAAGTAATGACTTTCCACGTGGTATCGCTTTTTCCAGACTCGTTCGAGTCGTACCTCGGTGCGTCGATCATTGGTCGTGCGGTCAAGGAAAAAAAGATCCGCGTGAAGTTCTACAACCCGAGGGATTTTACGACAAAAAAGCTTGACCGCGTGGACCGTCGCCCCTATGGGGGAGGGCCAGGCATGGTGCTCGAGGCCGAGTCGGTGCTAAAGGCCGCGCTGAAAGCAAAAGGGAAGTCGAAAGCAGAAATCTATTTCTTTGATCGCTCGGGCGAGACGTTTAGTAACGAGCTGGCACGGAAACTGGTAAAGAAAAAAGTTAAAGACATTGTACTGATCTGCGGTCACTATGAGGGCATAGACGCACGTGTACAAAAAATACTTAAGGCAAAAAAGATCTCTGTTGGCCCATACACACTTACCGGAGGCGAGCTCCCTGCAATGATTGTGGTAGATGCCGTGGCGCGCCAGATTCCCGGTGTCTTGGGCACGTTCGAGTCTATCGAAGAGGAGCGAGTATCAAGTAGTGAGGTTTATACCCGTCCAGAGGTATTTAAGTGGAAAAGAAAGAACTACCGTGTCCCAAAAGTCCTCCTCTCCGGCAACCACGCCGAAATTGATAATTGGAAGCGGCGGGTATCACAAACGTAGTCGCATTATAAGATTCCCCAAACCAAAATTTTTGCTGTTTGACGTGACGCATGAGATGCGGTATAGAGGGCGGTATGTCTTTAGAAATGGCAAACCATCGAGTAAGGTTCCAAATACCTGATGGTTCAAGTGCTGAGGAGTTGTATAAAATGGCGCACACCGCTCTCCGAGCGCTGTGCCCAGAGGACACTAGTTTTACAGACTTTCTTGATCACCTAGCTCGCCTAGTGAGAGAGGAGCGTGTTGCAAAGTCTGTCGCAACGTATGCCCGGCGGCCAAAGAATGGTGGTCCACCTAAGTCAGGGCGGAGTGATAGGGAGAAGGCAGTGAGTCCAAAAGGTCCAGCTCCAAACATCGAGAATTATGCACGTGCAGTACGGGATGTGCTCAATGCTTATCTGACTGCGGTGCGTGGGGGTATATACAAAAATAAGGCAATAGGATTACATGTGAACCGTTCAGGTAATCCAGCTAGGGAAACGCAATCGAATAAGTCATCTCCGCAGAAAAGCACAGAGGCTCAATCTGCGCAGTTGGAGATCAAGCGTCTTGTAGATAAGGAAGGGCTCACTGATAGTGCCGCTCGTGCGCAAGTAATACGAAAACTAGATTTGGAAATCAGGGAACTTGAAGGGAACTCAGACATTTCATGTGAGTCTGAGAAGTCGAGATCATATATTGCAAAAGTATGGTGCAGAGCACGCCTACAGGGTGTAAACGAGCTACTCTCTGCGTTCGAGCCCATTGCGTCTCTTGAGGACACAGACCTGTTGGCGAGTGGTCAATCAGAACTACTCGCAGCGTTTGTTGAAGCGATAAGACTGTACCGTAGTATTGGGTCCGTTCGAGGGAGTGCGCCAACTCCTGACTCGCCTCTTAAAAAGTATGAGCACATACTGCGCCGACTCATCCCGATGATGCACAAGCGAGCTAAAAAAATTGGGAAGGCTGGGCAAGGACGTAATCCGGAGGAGGGGGTGTTGACGGGTATACGTGGGTAGGGTATCCTAGACGTACCACTTTTGAATGAGTTGAGCCTGGGTGGTTTTGGATAGTTTAATACCCCATACGAGTTCGTTAAGCGGAACGCGCTTTTTTGCGTGTTTCGCGCACACTTGTATTTAATAAAAAATCCTACCTATGGCAAAGCTGCCCCAGAAGCGCTTTATGCGCTACCGCGAACCAAGAGTCCCCATGCCGGACCTTATCGCGCCACAGGTTGCGTCGTTTCGTTCGTTCGTGACCGACGGACTCAAGAACCTTTTTAAAGAGTTTTCGCCGATTGTCGACTACTCGAAAAAGAAATTTGAGATGGAATTTGTGTCCTTCGAGCTCGGCGAGCCGAAGGTAGACGAATATGGGGCAAAGGTAAATAAGCAGACCTACGATGCGCCACTCAAGGCGGTGGTGAGACTTACGAACAAAGCACTTGCATCTAAGAAAGAGCAGTCTATCTTTTTGGCTGACATGCCGATCATGACTGATCACGGCACGTTTATTATTAACGGCGTAGAACGCGTCGTGGTCCCGCAGCTCGCGCGCAGCTTTGGTGTCTTTTTCACTGCAGAGGAAGCAAAGGGACGCCTCTACTTTGGAGCAAAGATCATTCCTGCTCGCGGCGCATGGATAGAAATAGAGTCTGACCCAACTGGCCCGATTTTTGTAAAAATCGATCGCAAGCGCAAGTTTCCTGTCACCATGCTCCTCAGAGTTCTCGGAGCAACCTTTGACCGTGACATGCTTACGCTTTTCGAGCGTATTCCGGGCGGGAAGGCAGCAATTCAGGCCACGCTCGAAAAGGACACTTCTGAGGTACCGGAAAAGGCATTTATTGAGATGTATCGCCGTCAGCGTGACGGTGACCTGGCAACACCGGACACTGCGCGCGAGTACATACAGGGATTGTTTTCTGCGGAACGCTATGACCTTTCATACCCGGGTCGTCATCGTTTTAACCAGCGCTTTAAGTTCTCGATGGACAAAGAGTCGTTGGCACGTCACACACTCAACCTCGATGATATGGTCCAGATTATTGGACACATCATAACGCTCAATCAGACACCGGATGCACAGCCTGACGATATCGACCACCTCGGCTTTCGTCGTGTGCGCCAAATTGGCGAGCTCCTAGAGGCGCGTGTCCGTGTCGGTCTTTCACGCATGAAGCGCAACATCCAAGACAAGATGTCGACCACTGACGTTGAAACGACCCTGCCGACTCAGCTCGTAAATCCAAGGCCTTTTGCTGCTGCAGTTAAGGAATTCTTTACCGCAAACCAACTCTCGCAACTTGCTCAGCAGCAAAACATTCTTGAAGAGCTTGAGACGCTGCGCACGCTTTCAGCACTTGGTCCCGGGGGGCTTACTCGTGAGCGTGCAGGCTTTGAGGTTCGTGACGTGCATACCAGTCACTACGGACGCTTGTGCCCGATTCAAACGCCAGAAGGTCCGAACATCGGCCTTATTCTTCGTCTCGCGTCATACGCGCGTATCAACGACTTCGGCATTATCGAAACACCATACTCGAAAGTTAAGAATGGTGTAGTGACAGATGAGCTCATCTACCTAAACGCATTCGAAGAGGAGTCCTTTAAGATCGCACACGCCACAGTTCCCTTGGACGCTCACCACAGGCTTGTCGATGATTTTGTTGAAGCGCGTCACGAGGGCGAGCCAGTGTTGGTTCCGCGCGACGAGATTGAGCTCATGGATGTAGCAACCAACCAAATGTTCTCTGTCGCTACGTCTATGGTTCCCTTTGTTGAGAATGACGCGGCGCACCGTGCGCTCATGGGTTCAAACATGCAAAAGCAGGCTGTG
>CAYTKJ010000009.1:0-22696 GCA_964438675.1 uncultured Candidatus Saccharibacteria bacterium | reverse complement strand
TTCTTTTTTGACTTTTTCGTTGGCGTAGCACTGCTTATGGCCGCCACTCTGGCATCGGTGGCGCTATCGTTTACACGTGATGGTCGCGCACCCCTGTTTTCGCTTATTGCGTCTGTGTTCGTGCTTTTGTCAGGAGTCCTCACACTCTACTTTTTGGATCCCTTCTGGGTGGTCATAGAATACACGCTGTATAACCTCGTATTCGCATGTGCGATGTTTGCTGGGTACTGGCGCAATACTCCAGCACTTAAAGCACTTTTTGGCACAATGTTTAGTCTCACCGAGCGTGGGTGGCACCTACTTTCTGTGCGGTGGGGTTTCTTTTTCTTTTTTACGGCACTCGGGGGCGAGCTAGTCTGGCGCTTCTTTTCGTACGATGAGTGGGTATGGTATCGCTTTAGTATGTTACTGTTGTTTGTCATGTTTGGGTTCTCGCAGTTTTTTCTTGCGCGTCGTGAGCGCTTACCAGAGGCAAGTCCGTGGGGGTTGCGTAAATAATACTGGTTACTTCATATGGGATCCACCTTACAAAGCACCTTTGACCTCATAGTGGTTGGGGGCGGCGCGTCCGGCCTTATGGCTGCCGGACGCGCCGCCGAGCGAGGCCTGTCCGTACTTGTGCTCGAGAAGAACAAGCGTGTAGGAGAAAAGCTTCGCATTTCAGGAGGCGGACGGTGTAACATTACGAACGCCGAGCCAGACGAGCGCACGCTTTTGAGCGCGTACGGCAAAGCAGACCAGTACCTCTTTTCTATTTTTTCGCAGTTTAGTTCTACACACACATTTACATTTTTTGAAAAACTAGGATTACCACTTGTCGTACAGGCACGACAGCGCGCATTTCCACATTCTGAAAAAGCGGAAGATGTACTCAAGGCACTTGAGAAATATTGCAAGCAAGGAAAGGTGAGTATCAAAACAGCATCTCCGGTGATTAGGGTGCACGCTGAGAGCGGTGCCGTTACTGGCGTTACAACGCCGACAGGAACATACGTCGCAAAGAATTATATCTTTGCTACGGGAGGCGTGTCGCACCCAGAGACAGGCTCGACTGGCGACGGATTTAAATGGCTACGCGACCTTGCGCACTCGGTACACAAGCCAACACCGACCATAGTGCCACTCGCTACTCGCGAGTCCTGGAGCCACGACCTTGCTGGTGTGTCCTTGTCGTTTATGAAGATTACGTTTTTTGTGGAGGGGAAGCGTGCCTTTTCTATAAAAGGGAAAGTGCTATTTACTCACTTCGGCCTCTCAGGTCCACTTATACTTAACGCGTCAGGAAAAGTAGACGACCTTATGCACTCAGGTCTTGTAACTGCAACCATAGATGCGTACCCGGACACTGACCTCGGCGCCTTAGACCGGCGCATTACAGCAGTCTTTGATAAAAATAAAAACAAATCGCTTAAAAATGTAATAAAGGAAATAGTGCCTCACGGTACGGGCCGTGGAGTACTCACACTCGTCGGATTTGATGTAGAAAAAAAGGTTCATTCCATAAGTAAAGACGAGCGCAAGGCATTGGTGAGACTCTTAAAAGCACTCCCCATAACCATTACCGGACTTATGGGATTCGATCGAGCAGTGGTGGCAGATGGTGGGGTGCCGTTAGACGAAATTGATATGCGCACGATGCGGTCAAAGAAAATTTCTAACCTATTCCTTACGGGCGACCTCCTTCACATCACACGACCTTCGGGCGGATACTCGCTCCAGCTCTGTTGGTCCACTGGCTATGTCGCCGGTTCACATGTTGGTTAGGGCATGCTCTTGGGTATCCTGAAAGGATGAAGATAGTTACGCAACGTATGCGAGTATCAGCACTGCAAGAAGTACTCGATAGAGCACGAACACAGTAAGGGGGGTACGTCGCACAATTAAAAGAAATACGTGGATAGTCGTCATACCAAAAAGGAAGGCGAGCATTGAGCCGAGTGCGAGCTCGGGACCGATAGTGCTGACAGTGCCAGTCGTATACAACTCATACAGTTTTTTAAGTCCTGCACCAACAAGTATTGGTACTGATAAAAGAAATCCAAAGTACGTGCTTTCTGCACGTGTGTATCCGAGGAACATGCCACCTGCCGTCGTCATGCCCGATCGACTCATGCCCGGCACTACCGCAAGTGCCTGAAAGAGGCCAACAATGAGTCCTGAGTGCCACGGGAGTACCGCAAGTGTTTTGCCGAGCTTGGACCCCCAACGTTCTGCGGCGAGCATAATAACTGATCCCACAATAAGTGCATATGCGACGAGTGCCGAGTTTCGAAACAGGGTACCCATAATGTCCTCGAGCATGAGTCCCGCAAGTACTCCGGGTATGGTGCCGAAGGCGAGTGCGAGAAGAAGTGGTTTGTTCCTAAGAAGTGCCAAGCTCCACAAGTCTTTTGAGAAATAGACGACCAAAGCGAGCATGGTTGCGAGCTGGAGTACCGCATCTACTGCAAGGTCAGAACCAGTCGTGAGCCCGAACAAGTCGCGCGCAACAATAAGGTGTCCCGTCGATGAGATCGGAAGAAATTCGGTAAGTCCTTCGACAATACCGAGCATACTAAACGACCAGACATCCATACCGCAGATGGTAGCATGTGCGCATGCAGTCACCACGTCCAGGTAAAAATTTTGATCCTCGATTTAAGCCGCAGCTCACGCCCAAGCACATGTTGAAGCTCGGAGTCTTTGGTGGTGTGTACTTCTCGGGTGGAAAGTACGACAAGAACAAGAACTTTTTTAAGGTACAGGCATCACAGCCCCTGAGTGTCTGGCAAAAGAGGGGCTGGATACATCCTAAAGACCCGAAGGGGTGGTTCCAATGGTACTGCAGGTACTATGAAGGGCGGCGGTTGCCGAAAGAAGACGAGCGGCAGATTAAAAGATGGCTCATGATTCGTCGTCACATCGTCCAACTCCAGAAACACTGTACGAAAGGGGACCTAACCTGCCGTCCCGTCCAGCGCCAGGCCCTCCTTCACTGGGCGTACGATAGTAGGAAGCTGTAGCTCTCGAAAAGATTGACAGATATATACTTATATCGTATAATACAATACCTATGCAGAATAATAAAGAAATGTATAACAAAGTAGGCGGCACGCTTATTGCTCTTGCTGGCATTGAGGCCGCAATCGGTGTCGTTGATGGAGATATGATTCCAATGATTATCGCGGCGATTCTTGCTACGACGGGTGGAGCGGTGTTGCGCTCAAACCGTGCACGTACTCCAGTAAAGTAGCCTGAACAATAGTGCACATCGCTCAGACGTAAGCCATAAACGTGAGTGGCTCCGTATGCTACCCTTAATGTAGTTACTAAATAATAAAAAACACTAACTATGAGTGACGAGATGAACGTTACGGGCTCAGTTGCGACATGTGAGATGTGTGCGCATACAAAACACACAGAAAAGACGTGCGAGTCAGATGGTTGCGACTGCGGTAACGAGTAGTATATAGTTTTTAGTATCTCATTTATAGAACACACATGTTTGCACAAATAAAAATGACCTGGGCACAGGCCTATGGAGAGTGGTCAGTTCTTGCATTTCGAGTTGTTACGGGCCTCGTCTTTTTTATGCACGGGTGGCAAAAGTTTCAGGGTGGTGTACCAGGAGTCGCTGGATTCTTGGCGTCACTTAGTTTTCCTATGCCCGAGACATTTGCAGTCCTTCTTATTGCAGGAGAGGTAGTGGGTGGGCTCGCGCTCATACTTGGTGTATGGACACGTTTGGCGTCCTTGGTACTTGTGACTATTGCGATTGTGGCACTCTTTACCGTACACATTGCTAACGGCTTCTTTATCTCTAACGGCGGGTACGAGTTTATCTTGCTCCTTCTGGTCTCAGCACTCACGTTCTTTACGTGGGGCGGTGGTAAGTACTCAGTAGACGCAAAGATCGGGATGTAGTATGAAAGCGGTCCGCCTAGGATCCTTCATTCCCTAAATGAAACTCAAACGCGAATACTTTAAAAGTTTTGTTTTCGGGGTAGAGGATTCTGTAGTATCGACGGTGGGCCTTTTGTCTGGCGTTGCACTGGCGGGTGTTGCGACTTCGACAGTTATACTGACGGGCATCGTGCTGGTTTTCGTTGAAGCATTCTCGATGGCGGCGGGCGAGTTTCTCTCAGAGTATGAAACTGAGGAGTATCAAGAGCAAGGTAACGTCTCGGCACGAACCTCAGTTACAGCGAGTGTCATTATGTTTGTGTCATATATTATCTCTGGATTTGTTCCACTCGCACCATATTTCTTTTTTGACTCGTCGCTTGTGGCGCTCCCGTACTCTGTCGGCCTTTCATTGTTTGCACTGTTCTGTCTCGGCCTCATAGGCGCTCGCATCACGCACACGTCATACATTCGGCACGCGGTGCGCATGCTTGCGGTCGGCGGCGCAGCAATACTAGTAGGCATCGTTGCGGGGCAGTTAGTCGGCGTGTAGTATGGACATTCCAGAGGTAGTTGCGCGCGCACGAAACGGTGACCATGTAGCGTTCACCGATCTGTACAATCACCTGTACGCACCACTGTTCCGGTTTGTCTTTTTGCGTACGAAGGATCGAGCCCTTGCAGAAGACATAACGCAGGATACGTTTGTAAAATTCCTTGCGGTATTGCCTACGTTCGATCTCGGCACACCACTACCGTATCTCCACACGGTCGCGCGGAACGCCATTATCGATCACTATCGTAAACGTAGACCAGAGCTTGATGACGATGCGCTCCTCGAGCTTGCCTCTCATGAGCCAACCGCTGAAGAGTCTGCTGTGCTTGGTGACGACGTAGCAGAGGTGATCCGCGCCTTAGCGCTCCTTTCCCCAACAGAGGAGGCGGCCATACGGCTCAAGTATCTAGATAGCCTTGACACGAATGAAATTTCATTGTATTTGGATACTTCTGAGGATGCGGTGCGCCAACTTTTGTCACGGGGACTCAAGCGAGTTCGTGCTTACTTTGATAGCATATGACTGAAAACGAGACTATAGAAAAGCTACGTCGTACCGGCACGGCATTGTCGCCAGACCCGGCACGTCTGAAGGCTCTTCTCATACCTCAAGTTCAGGCTATGCCGTCGCCCTTATCAGCGAGTCTGTACGTACGTAGCGCGGTAGGCGCACTTGCACTCGTCCTTGTGGTCGTGACTGGAGCCGTGTGGAGCACAACCCCCACGATACCCTCAGTCGACGAGTACGCACAATTTAGTGCAGTGCTCGATGCTGACCTTTTGGATGAGACTGAGGTTGTTGCGCTCCTTGATCAGGGAGTCGATGCCGTGCTTACCGAGGCCGACGTATTTACTGACGAGTTCCTGGACTCGGTACTCTATCTCTAGTGTAAGGTATACTAGAGCATACGGGATTGCCCGATTACTAGGTATAAATTATATGCAAGGAAACAAAACATTCATTGCGCTCGTAGTTGTTATAGCAATTGCTGCGGCCGCATATTTCTTGCTCGTCGGTTCGCCAGTACAGACGGGACTGACAAGTGACACAGATACGAGCGTTCTTGGCGGCCTACCGTCAGCAACCGACTCAGTCGAGGACTTCACAGCTGCTATGGAGGCAGAATTATCAGCTAGTGCGGCTGCTATAAAGGCGTTTGATGCAGATATCGATGCATCAGTCGCAGATGTACGCGCAGCTGCAGACACATCAACACTCTATGACCCAGACAACTTATAAAATTGTAGCCGCGACTCTTGCGTTCGCATTTCTAGCGCCAACAGTTGCACTTGCGACAGAGCATACTGGTGTGCGTGATCGCATGGAAAAGCGATTGGCATCAACCACACAAGGTGTGGGCGGACAGAACTTCTGTCAGAACATTGACAAGGCAGTACTGCTCCTTACTGGCGCAATGGAAAAGCGCAACACGATGCGTCTTGACCGACGTGACGATCGCCAGGGTATTCGAGATGGCAGACTTGATGATCTCCGAAGCGAGCGAGACGTAAATCGTACTGAACGTTATGACAAGCTGTACGCACGCGCTTCGACCACAGAGGCACGTGCAGCAGTTGATGCATTTAAGACTGCGGTCGAGTCTGCAATAAATGCACGTCGCACCGCGGTTGATGCAGCAATAGCGAAATTCCGCACTGACTCTCAAGCGCTCATTACGAGTCAGCAAGCAGCAGTCGACGCAGCAGCAGCTGTGATGAAGACGGCTGTGGACGCCGCTGTGGCGAAGGCAAAGGCGGACTGTGCAGCTGGTGTAGACCCAGCATCGGTCCGAGAGACACTACGCAAGTCTATTAAGGCGGCGCAAGACGAGTTTCGTGCAAAGGCAAAGAAGCCTGCTGAACTCGAGGCGCAGATGAAGGTACTGAGACAGACACGCGACACTGCTATTAAGGCAGCACTTGATGCATTTAAGGTTGCATACGAGAAAGCACTCGCAGACCTGAAGGCGGCGCTCAGACCTTAGTTTTGGTTTTCAAAACCGCCCCGACTTGCGGGGCGGTTTTGTTTATGCTATAATTAAAGCGTACTAAATAATCTCCAGAATCTTGTTGGGCCCATCCCGTAACGAGCTTTTGGGCCAACACACATGTATCAAAGTTCAGAAGGTAGAGGACCGCGTCGTTTTTCTAGTGGTCCACGCCGCGCCCCACAGCGCGGAGCTCGTCCGCCTATGCGCGGCGGAGGTGGTGGCGGTAGAGGGGGCGGTTTTAACCGTGGTAAGCCGCGACGTTTCGGTAAATATATAGATCCCGCACTTTTTATAAACAAGGCTGTCGTTACAGAAACGGTGACCGAGTTCGTGCCTGAGCATAAGTTCGCTGACTTCCATGTCGAACCAGAACTTAAGGCAAACATTGCAAAGAAGGGGTACGTCGTCCCGACACCTATTCAGGACCGCTCCATCCCGCACATTCTTAAGGGTATCGACGTCGTCGGAATCGCAAACACGGGTACTGGTAAGACGGCAGCGTTCCTTATTCCTATTATCAACAAGCTCATTCTCGACCGTCGCTCGTCGGCGCTCGTTATGGTGCCGACGCGCGAATTAGCGCTTCAGATCAACGACGAGTTCCGTACGCTCGTACCAGGACTCCGACTCTTCTCATCAACATTTGTCGGTGGTACGTCTGTCTATCGTGACGTGCAGAAACTGCGACAGCACAACCACTTGATTATCGGTACACCGGGCAGGCTTAAAGACATGGCAGAGCGCGACGCCTTGGTACTCGAGAACTTTTCTACCGTGGTGCTCGACGAGGCTGACCGCATGCTCGACATGGGCTTTATCCACGACATGCGCATCATGCTCGGAAAAATCCCAGAAGAAGCACAGGGGCTCTTTTTCTCCGCAACACTTAACAGAGAGATTGAAGCACTGGTTAAAGACTTCCTCACCGACCCCGTTACGATTTCAGTAAAGACACAAGAAACATCGAGCTCGATAGATCAGGACGTCATACGACTCCGCCCTGGCGAGTTTAAAATCGATGTTCTTGAAAAACTGTTACAGGACCCAGATTTCGACAAGGTTCTTGTGTTCGGAGAAACGAAGCACGGTGTCGAAAAGATAGCGAAAGAGCTGCAGCGCCGAGGTATTAAAGCCGAGTCTATACACGGAAACAAAACGCACGGCAAGCGCCAGTCGGCACTCCGCATGTTTAAAGAGTCACATGCGCAGGTACTCGTCGCCACAGACGTAGCGGCGCGCGGCCTCGACATCGCTGGCGTCTCGCACGTTATTAACTTCGACATCCCACACACGTACGAAGATTACGTCCACCGCATCGGTCGCACTGGACGCGCAGGGAAGCGCGGTAAGGCCCTGACGTTCCTTGAGGGAGGTCGCTAAATTCAGACGTGGTATTCTTGGAACATTAATCTTTAATGTTTGATCATGATGAACTGGATTATCGGACTTATTATTGCGGCGGTTGTAGTCGTGGGTGGTGGTTACACATACATACAAAGTTCATCCTCAACTGAGGATGAGGTTGCTATCGCGACAGGCGACGTTACTGGTGACGGAGTAGAAGATACAGCAAAGGTGATGGACAAGTCGACGCCAAAGCTTATGGAGAGCATCCCGTTTAGTGGATCGTGGAATGATTTAGTAAAGCGTGGTGGCACGTACATGTGCGAGGTTAATTACTCAAGCGCCGTAGATATTTCGTCAGGTAAGGTATACGTCTCAGGTACAAATGTTCGTGGCGAGTTTACCTCAAAGATCGCGGCAGGATCAGTCGCATCAAATATGCTCAAAAAGGGTGACGTCGTGTATGTCTGGGGTGGTGGTATGCCACAGGGCATCATGATGAAGGCGACTGCTATGGAAGGCACAGCTTCGACTGGTACTACCGGCGATGTAGTCGATCAGAACCAGAGGTATGACTGGAACTGTAACGCGACCGCACCTGATGCATCGATGTTTGCACTCCCTGCAGATATCGAATTTATGGACCTTGGAGCTATGATGCAGGGTATAGGCTCAGTGCCAGGAATACCAGGTCGTTAGTTGTATTCTCAATGCGCGTGAACGTTGTAGTTAAAAAGTCAGCAATTGCTGGTAAGGGACTGTATGCAGCGCGCCCAATACTGAAGGGCGCGCTGATTACGCGTATGACAGGGAAGCGAGTAACAGACATGGTTGTGGATCGACTCATTGCTCAGAAGAAAATAAGGCGCGATAACCCCCTACAGGTAGGTGCACGTATGTACTACATTTTAGATAACGCCGCGGTCGCCGCGAACCACTCCTGCGAGCCAAATACTGCAGTCGTCAAAGTGAATACGCTCGTAGCGCTCAAGACGATCAAGCGGGGTGAGGAAATAACGTTTGACTATGCGTGCACCGTGGGACGTGAGAACGAGGGGTGGGTCATGCGCTGCCGCTGTAACACAAAGGCGTGCCGCAGCACTATCGGCGCTTGGACGACGCTCCCGGGGCCTGTACTAAAAAAGTACGTACAGACTGAGGCATTACCACTATTTGTTATGAAAGAGGTTCGCATGCAGAAGAGGTAATTTGTAGCATTTGTACGGCAAGGTGTCACCTTGCCGTAGGTGCTTTATACTTGACACGGACTGAAACGAGCGTAGATCTCTACGCCGACGTCTCCGACGTCAGGCACACCGACACGTTTATCGTCATGTCCTTCACCACACGTTTAGATTTAGAAAGTTAGGTGGTGGGATCTGTAACCTCTGGCCATATGGAAAAGGTATAGTTAAAGTGTGAGAAAGTTCTTGTACGGAGGTCTGGTAGTGGTGGTCGTGGGAGTGGCGCTTGTGTACACAGCGCTTTGGATGGAGCAGGGTGGGAGCTCGACAGAGGGGTACGTGCGGAATATGAATCACATATATGCTGTCTCGCCGGGGGTTGAGACTAAGGGTTCGTCATACACCATCCCCGCAGGCCTCGCGGAGGGGACTAACTTGAGCCGCGACTCGTACATTAGTTATGAGGAAACGGACTCGGCAACGTGTGAACCAAAAGATTTTCTAGACGGCGTAACTGAAGTGCGCGAGGTGACGGACGACGACGTCACGTACCTTGTGGCAGAGCGCGTGGGCGCGGCGGCGGGGAACAGGTACGACGAAACCGTGTACGTATTTAAGGACTACGAGCCGTGTAATGCCGCCCGCTATTTCATCCACTACGGCGTTATAGAGAATTATCCGGAAGGGACAGTCACCGAGTTTGACCGAGCTCAGTTGGTTGCACAGTTTGACGACTTTCGTCGTGAGCTCGCGCGTAGTCGCTAAATTGGTATAGTGCCAGTGTGAAGCGGGATACGAAAAACTCGGTAGAAAAGGAGCGCCTAAGGGCGGATTTAACACAGGTGGAACTTGCGGAAAAGGTGGGCGTGACGCGGCAGACTATTATCGCTATAGAGAAAGGTGACTACACACCATCGGTGGCACTCGCCTTGCGCCTCGCGAAAGTTTTTAAGACATCTGTCGAAGATTTATTTGCGCTATGCTAACTGTATGGAAGATTTAGCGAAACACATCGTCGCGTCCCTTGCACTGGTCATAGCGCTCGTGTTTTTATGGAACCCGTTAGATTTTTGGATGCCTTCAGAGTTTCAGGTAGTTGTAGCCGGCGCTGTTGCGGTACTTGCTACTGTCTTTGTTGGTCTCGTATTTAAAGACGAGGGGCGCGACGAGCGCGAGGTGGCACTCCGTGGTAAGTCAGCGCGAGTTGGATACATTGCCGGTGTCGTCGTGCTTTCTCTTTGCATTGTGGTAGGACTGGTAACGGGGGAGAAGGCGAGTCTCTGGGTCCTCGGGGCGCTAGCCGCCATGATACTAGCTCGCGTTATACACAGGGCGATGTAAAGTGTACTTTACATTTGTTTTGTACCGAGTACACTAGAGAAATGAATACAACAACTATAGCTGCGATTATCGCGCTCCTTGTTATTATCGGCGGCGGAGTCTATTACAACACCATGACTCCTATGAGTGAGCAATTGATGGAAAAAGGAGATGTCATGATGAAGGAAGGTGAGCAGATGATGGAAAAGGCAGATGTGATGATGGATAAGGGTGGAGCAATGATGGAAGAGGGTAAGAAAATGCAGTTTACAGATGAGAGTGGGAAAGTTATGGAGCTCGAAGGTGGGTCAGGAACCGAATGGGTTGAGAAGGCACCTGAAGGCGCGATGATGTCGGCAGGTACTTACGAGGCGTACGCACCAGAGAAGATTGCGAAGGCTACTGACGGCGATGTCGTCCTCTTTTTCCGCGCATCGTGGTGTCCGACCTGCCGCACGCTCGACAGTGATATCAAGAAGAACGCTAGCTCTATCCCAAAGGGAGTAACTATTCTCGATGTTGATTACGACAGCTCGACCGCACTCAAGCAGAAGTATGGTGTGACACAACAGCACACGCTCGTACAGGTAGCGGCTGACGGCACACTCATCACTAAGTGGACCGGTGGATCAACATTGAGCTCGGTCGTCAGCAAAATTAAGTAATGCTTCTTCTACTCGTCTCGTTTGCGGCGGGGGTCCTCACGGTCCTCGCGCCGTGCATACTGCCCGTACTTCCAGTTGTTATTGGCTCGTCGGCGGCGGGGAAGAGCAAGTGGACACCGTACGTGGTGGTGGGCTCTTTAGGCCTCTCGGTCATTGTATTCACCTTTCTCTTAAAGGCGTCGACGGCACTCATCACCATTCCGCCTGAGTTCTGGACATACTTTGCTGGCGGAGTGTTTGTGCTCTTTGGGCTCACACTGGTATTTCCAGCTATCTGGGAGTCTATACCAGGACTTGCGAGCGCTTCTGCATCCTCTAACAAGTTGCTCGGTGCGGGATATCAAAAGAAATCGCTCTGGGGAGACGCCATTGTGGGCGCTGCACTCGGTCCGATTTTCTCGACCTGCTCGCCGACGTACTTTCTTATCCTCGCGTCGGTCCTACCTGCGAGTTACTTCCTCGGTACTGTCTATATAGTCGCGTATGTGTTGGGACTCGCTGCGGTACTCTTACCACTTGCCCTTTTAGGAGACAGACTTGCGCACAGGCTCTCTGGTTACGCCGACCCAAAGGGTTGGTTTAAGCGGGGACTCGGTGTGCTGTTTATAGTGCTCGGACTTTTGGTTGGTACAGGGATTATTAAACAGGTAGAAACAGCAATACTTGAGGCAGGGTATTTCGACATTACCAAAGTTGAACAGCAACTTCTCGAGTTTACTGACCCAATGCGCGATATGGAACTCACTCCAGAGTCAGGATTGCCTTACCGCGACATCGTTAATCCGTCGGGGTTTGTAAACAGTGAACCATTTACGCTCGCAGATTACGTGGGGAAGAAGGTTATCTTGGTGGACTTTATGACCTACAGCTGTATAAACTGCCAGCGCACCTTCCCGTATCTTAACGAGTGGCACAAAGCGTACGAGGACGACGGACTTTTGATTGTTGGTATACACACGCCTGAGTTTGCGTTTGAGCGTGACCGGGAGAACGTTATAAAGGCAGCGAAGAAGTTTGGTCTCGAGTTTCCCATAGTACTCGACAACGACTATGCAACGTGGACCGTATACGAAAACAGATACTGGCCCCGTAAGTACTTAATAAACATTGCAGGTAACATAGTCTACGACCACATTGGCGAAGGAAAGTATGCAGAGACGGAGGCCGAAATAGTAAAACTTCTAAACGAGCGTAAGCGAGTGTTGGGTGAAAGTGGCACTGTAGTCGCTCACAGTGGTAAGGCTGAAGCAGATGTGCCATCGTTTGAAAACGTACGCACTCCCGAGACATACTTGGGCGCCGACCGCGTGCAGTACTTGGTAAACCTACCGTCGAGCTCCTGCCTTACTGGTTCATGCTCGTACTCGTTTACGGGAGAACAGAGACAGGGGTACGAGTTAGAGGGACAGTGGGTGATAGATGGCGAGTCTGCGATGCTCGAAAAGGGAACCGGTGGCATACGACTCCCATTTACGGCTAAAAAAGTAAACCTCGTTATGGGGTCGAAGGCCCCGGCAAACATCGAGGTGTATGTGGACGGGAATCTGCACAAGCAGGTAGTCGTGACCGATCACGACCTCTATAACCTCGTCGACATGCAAAAATACGGCTCGCACGTAGTCGAAATTCGCTTCCTCGATGCTGGTATTTTCGCTTTTGCCTTCACATTCGGATAAAAACGTTGATGGTATAGTGTTCAAATTATGCGTGCGCAGGTAGAAGTGTTTGTATCAAAAATTTCAGGCAAGGGACTGCGTGCCACTTTGAACATCACTAAGGGCGCGACTATTATACGCATGTCTGGCAAACGTACAAGCGAGGCAAAAATTGACACACTGTTGGAGCAAAAGAAGCTTCGTCGTGACAACCCTCTCCAAATTGGTCCGCACATGTACATGATCCTAGACGAAGTGCCTGTTGCCGTTAACCACTCGTGTGACCCGAACTCGGCAGTAGTAGGTATACACACACTTGTTGCAGTAAAGAATATTAAGGTTGGCGTGGAGATTACGTTTGACTACTCCTGCACTGTAGGGAGGGAGAACGAGGGGTGGCTCATGCGCTGCCACTGCGGCGCTAAAAACTGTAGACAGAAAATAGGCGCGTGGACGACACTGCCTGCTCGCACACTCGAGCGATACAAGCGTCTTCGCATGCTCCCTAAGTTTGTGCTCAGAGAGACTCAGTACTGACAGTTTGGTATGCTGTACGCATGAACACATTTCAATATAGTATTGTTGCAGTACTCATGCTCTGTATTATGGTAGGGCTTTCAGTATTTGTATTGTATCCAGGCACCAGCGTTCAGCCGAGTCAGGCAACCGAGTTCACGTACGTGAACGCGAGTGCTGACGACATTGTAGTTGATCTCCCGTTTCCGGGCGCAGTAACTGGAAAGGAATTCTCAGTGATAGGCAAGGCACGTGGCTACTGGTTTTTTGAAGCATCGTTTCCAGTTTTCGTATATGACGCGGCTGGTAACCAGTTAGCAGTAGGACTTGCCGCACCAGAACCACCCGATTCAGAATGGATGACCACTGAGTTTGTGGACTTTAAAGCTGACTTGGTGATACCGCAGTCGTACATTGGTCCCGCAACACTTGTCTTAAAGAAGGACAATCCGTCAGGGGAACCTGAGCACGATGGGTCAGTAGCTTTTCCGTTCACTATTGAGTATTAAGGTATGCATTGGTGGATAGGCACAGGAGCGTTCTTTGCACTTTTTTTCATAAGCGTACCTACGCTCTTTGCACATGCGGCGCAGACAATGCAAAACGATTCAGAGTCTATTGCGCTTCCGTCGACAGTGAGCGATGGGCAGGTGACGCCGATATTTGATAATCCAGACCTCATACAACAGTGGGCACGGAGCGCGGCCGAGTATTCTGACTACTATACCTATATTGGTACTGTATTCAGCGTATCGACGAGTGGTGTGGGTAGCGTGAGTGTCGGATCGGACACGACCGCAGCGACCGGCGACTCGTTTGTGAGTTTTCTAGGTACGGAGAGTGGTGTGACTTACTCGCCGCGCACCACCGCGTCCCTTACCGGATCGAATGGCTCTATTGTTATCGTTGCTTCTAAACTTCGTCAAGCACTCGCAGAAAAGGGGCTCTTGTCCCTCGAGGTTAAAGGGTGGGATTTCGATGACACGCGCTTTATAGACGACTCTGCGTATTACGAGTCGCTGGCATCTTTCGATACCGCAGACCTTGCCGTAGTCGCGACCGCAGTCGTCTTTAGGAATCAAGATATAGAGGAGGTGCGTATCGATGGCGAGCGGCTTTCGGTCGTATATCGTGCGTCAGGGCGACTTCTGTGGCTCATCCCAGTCCGTTTTACAGTGCATCTTTCAATACACACAGCAGGCACAACTGATGCTGAGCGTGTGCAGCTTACGTATCCATGGTGGCGTATGTTTGTGTCTCTGCCGGTGTCACCAAACGCGCTTGCAGCAAACCTTAATGCATCAATTGTCGGTATGCAGGCGGCAGGATTGAACACCGAGGCATCGCAAGCAAAGTTGTTTACCTACATCAGTAACCTTCTTGCGGCCGGTGGGGCAACGCAAGTATCTGGTTTGCCGACTCAGTAAAAAGACGCTACCGTGTCACTATGAAAGTACAAGAAACAGTTAGGCACCTTATGAGACAGGGGAGGGGGATACTCGCGATGGACGAGAGCGATAAAACGCTCGCGCCACGCTTTCAAAAATTTGGTATCGAGTCTACGCAAGTGTCACGTCGTGCGTATCGCGAGATGCTGCTCACCACACCTGGTATTGAAGAGTATTTGTCTGGAGTCATTCTCTATGACGAAACGATTCGCGATGCGATGTCTGACGGCACGCCGTTCGCACACTACGTGTTTACGCGCGGCATTCTTGCGGGTATAAAAGTAGACGAGGGTTTGGTGCACGATGCACAGTTTGGTGGTGAAGTTACGAAGGGACTCGATGGATTAAAGAAGCGACTCACAGAATACTCGGAGTTGGGAGCAAGATTTACGAAATGGCGAACGACAGTTACGGTTGGTACACCACCTGGCGCACCGCACGTACGCGAAAATGCATCTCGCTTGGCGGCCTATGCTGAAGAAGTTATTCAAGCAGGAATGGTACCCATCGTTGAGCCAGAAGTGCTGATGCAAGGTATGCACAGCGCGGGGGATGCTGAAGAGACGCTGACCGAAACGCTCTCGACATTAGTAGGTGCGCTACATGCACGTGACATAGATCTTAAAAATGTGATTGTAAAGACCGCGATGGCCGTCTCTGGTGACAGTGCGCCTGACCGAGCACTTCCACACGAGGTCGCAGAGCGCACCGTGCGTGCACTCGTCGCCTCAGTACCAGAAGAAATGGGTGGCATCGTCTTTCTCTCCGGTGGACAAGGACCACAAGAGGCTACAGCAAACCTAAATGCGATCGCACGACTCGAGCCACTACCGTGGGAGATTACATTTTCGTTTTCACGAGCACTACAGGGACCTGCACTTGAGGTGTGGGCAGGGAAGTCAGAGAATGCGGGTGAAGCACAGTCGATTTTCCTCGAGCGTCTGTCACTCGCTCGTGCTGCAGATGCGGCTGGCTACTCTGCGCAAGAGGAGGAGTCGGCACTTCGTTAGTCCAACACTAGACACGGGATATTTTTGTGTCACCCCGTAGTTATCCACACTCGTTTTTGATACCCCGTTTTGTGTCAAAAGCGAGGTGGGGGGTACAATGCGGGAACCTATGATGAGCCTCCAGAAAATCAAAAAGCGAAACGGGGCAATTGTCGATTTTGATCAAGGAAAGATAGTTCGCGCAATAGAGAAGGCATTTCTCGAAGTCATAAAGGACAAGAAAACTGATGAGGCGACAACGATAGCACAAGGTGTCGCAGAACTGTTGTCTGCACGCTA
The DNA here is from genome assembly GCA_964438675.1 of uncultured Candidatus Saccharibacteria bacterium. Lineage (GTDB taxonomy): Bacteria > Patescibacteriota > Minisyncoccia > Phycocordibacterales > Phycocordibacteraceae > Phycocordibacter. Next base: position 6,846 of record CAYTKJ010000009.1, on the reverse strand, counting down.
TGGCGGATCAGTTAATTTTCCAAACGTAGAGGAGATTCAGGACCTTGTGGAGCGCGCACTCATGACACGCGGGTATTTTGAGGTTGCTAAATCGTACATTATCTATCGCTATGAGCATGCAAAGATGCGCGAAGATGCTGTGCAAGAGGTTTTGGAGAAGATTGAAGAGCGCGGACTCCTTATTGTGAAGCGCGATGGCTCAAAAGAGATATTTTCAATCGACAAAATACAGCGAACCATTGAAGCATCACTCACGGATGAGAGTCGTACTGCGATCAATGTCGCTGGTGTGGTCGAGCAGGTACAGCGCGAGATCTACGACGGCATTACATCGACTGAATTGGAGCGCACGCTGATCATGGTGGTGCGCTCAATGATCGAGCGTGACCCTGCATACTCGCAACTAGCGGCACAACTCGCACTCAACACAATCTATAAGCAAGCACTGCACTCAGATACAGTGTCGCTGACGTCACCAGATTTTGTAGCCGCGTACAGAAAAGCATTTGTTGAGAACATAAAGCGCGGCGTCGAACTAAAACTGTACGACGAACGCATGTTGACGTTTGATTTAGAGAAGATTGCATCAGAAATCGATCCGTCACGGGATAAACTACTTCGTTACCTTGGTGTGGCGACGTTGCAAGACCGTTATTTCGTCAAAGATAATCAAACCAAAGAGTATCTCGAGGCGCCGCAGCATTTCTGGATGCGTGTTGCGCTTGGGGTAGCTATTGCGGAAAAAGATGCACGCGATTCGTGGGCGCTGCAGTTTTACAACATGATCTCGACTCTGCGTTTTGTACCCTCGACGCCAACGCTCTTTCATGCCGGCCTTCCGCACCCACAGCTCTCAAGTTGTTACCTTAACGTAGTCGAGGACGACCTTGACCACATCTTTAAGGTGTATGGAGATAATGCACAACTTTCTAAGTGGGCGGGCGGTATCGGTACTGCGTGGAGCAAGCTTCGTGCAACTGGTGCCTTAATTAAAAAAGCGGGTATTCATTCGCAGGGTGTCATTCCGTTTCTTAAGATTGCAAACGATGTGACGATCGCGATTAACCGCTCAGGTCGCCGCCGTGGCGCAACTGCAGTGTATTTAGAGGCATGGCACTACGATATCGAGGAGTTCCTCGAGCTCCGTAAAAACACTGGCGATGAGCGTCGTCGTACCCACGACATGAATACCGCAAACTGGATTCCAGACCTGTTTATGAAGCGGGTGAGGGAGGACGGACAGTGGACACTCTTCTCTCCAGACGAATGCCCTGAACTCACTGAGACGTTTGGGAAGACGTTTGAGGAGCACTACACGCGCTACGAAAAAATGGCGGATGCAGGTCAGATCAAGCTCTTTAAGAAGTTGCAAGCGGCAGACTTGTGGAAGAAGATGCTCGGTATGCTCTACGAGACAGGACACCCATGGATCACATTTAAGGATCCGTCGAATATCCGTTCACCGCAGGACCACGTCGGCACCATCCACAACTCGAACTTGTGCACAGAAATTACACTGAACACCTCAAAAGATGAGACGGCGGTCTGTAACTTAGGATGGGTTAATTTTGCACGTCACGTCACTAACGGTCAGTTTGATCGCGAGAAAGTAAAGGAAACTGTGTCGATAGGTATGCGCATGCTCGATAACGTGATCGACATCAACTTCTATCCGACTAAAGAGGCAAAGACATCAAACATGCGCCATCGTCCAGTGGGTCTTGGTGTGGGTGGTTTTCAAGATGCCTTGTATCAACTCGATATCGATTTTGCATCAGAACGTTGCGTGCAGTTTGCTGACACATCCATGGAGCTTGTGTCGTATTACGCCATTCTTGCATCAGTTGCACTTGCCAAAGAGCGTGGCGCGTACGAGACGTTTAAGGGATCAAAGTGGGATCGCGGTTTGCTTCCCGTTGATACTCTACGTCTCCTTGAGGAAGAGCGCGGTGAAGCAATAGAAGTCTCGCGTGACTCGACGCTCGACTGGACCGTGGTGCGTGACGCAATCAGGCAGTTTGGCATGCGCAATTCGAACACTATGGCTGTTGCGCCCACCGCTTCGACGTCTAACATTGTGAGTGCCGTGCCGTCTATCGAACCGGTCTATAAAAATATTTATGTTGAGAGTAACATTAGCGGAGACTTTACCGTGGTGAATCCATACCTGGTCGAGGATCTTAAGCGCTTTGGACTCTGGAATGACACTATCCTGAACGAGCTTAAGTACCATGATGGTTCAGTTTCGCGCATTGCGGGTATACCGGAGCACATCAAGAATAAGTACAAAGAGGTGTTTGAGATCGACATGCGTTGGTTAGTACGTTCTGCAGCGTACCGCGCAAAATGGATAGACCAGTCGCAATCACTCAACATTTTCTTCCGTGGGTCATCAGGGCGTGAATTGGCTGAGATCTATATGTATGCGTGGAAGATGGGACTTAAGACGACCTACTACCTCCGTACGCTTGCAGCTACGCAAGTAGAAAAGTCCACAGTGTCGACTCAGCAATACGGCTCTACTCACAAACGCGATGAAGGAGCGTCTATGGCTGCGCGCACTGCGGCAGGGAACGATGCAAATGCATTTTCAGGTGAAGTGTCACACACCGCCGCTCCAGTTCAATTTACAATGTCTGCACCACCTGTTTCCGTGGCTTCGGAAGCGCCTGTGCAGTCAGCGCTCGGAGGTGTGGGGGCGGCAATTGCACCGGCAAAGTATGTGCTCCACCGTGCCCCAGAAGTAACGTGCGAGAGTTGTCAGTAACTTAGTAAGTGTTAGTGAGACTGTATGTCAATACAAAGAAATGCGAAGCCGGTGGATGTCAATAAGCGCCGAATCATAAACGGCCTCGAGGCTGACGTGATCCAACTCTATCCGATGCAACACAAGTTTGCATGGGAGTACTATTTGAGCGCGAACCAGAACCATTGGTTACCAACCGAGATTTCTATGCAGCTCGATATTGAGCTCTGGAAGAATCCGAAGGGACTCTCTCACGACGAGCGCTCTGCGTTTGAAACCGTACTCGGTTTTTTTACGACCGCAGACTCTATTGCGGCGAACAATGTGGTCATGGGTTTCTATAAGCATGTGACGAGTCCGGAAGTGCGGATGTACCTTTTGCGTCAGGCGTTCGAAGAGGCCATACATACCCACGCGTACCAGTACATCGTCGAGTCTCTAGGGATGGACGAAGCGAAGATCTTCAACATGTATCGCGAGGTAGATTCGATCTATAATAAAGAAGAGTTTATTCTCGGCTTTAACGAAGGTATTTTTGACGGATCGTTTAAAACGGGAGACTTTAAGTCTGACCAGCAATTCCTGGAGAACTGGTGTGTGTTCAGTCTCATCATGGAGGGTATCTTTTTCTACTCGTCGTTTGCGGTCGTGTTTGGCTTTAAGCGGCAGAATAAACTCATAGGGAGTGCTGAACAAATTGAGTACATTATGCGTGACGAGTCGATGCACCTTAACTTCGGTATAGAGATCATTAATCATTTAAAACTTGAAAACCCCGAACTGTGGACCAAGGAGTTTCAGGATCGGATTGTTGGGCTCGTGCGCAAAGCAACTGAGCTTGAATACACTTTTGCAAAGGAGGTCTTTCCGACCGGTATCTTCGGCCTCAATGCAGATGGCTTTGAGCAGTACATTAAGCACATTGCAGATCGCCGTCTCGAGCGTGTCGGGCTTCCTGCGCAATACGGCGTGCAAAATCCATTCCCATGGATGTCAGAGTCAATCGACCTCTCAAAGAGGAAGAACTTTTTTGAAACCCGTGTCACTGAGTACAAAACCGGCGGAGCTCTGAATTGGTAAGAGTCTGGCACGTGTGAGCATTTCTGAGCCGCTCAATTAGTCCAGCGACTAATTTTGCTTAGTCCTCGGCGCAATTCTGACAAGGTCAGACCATGCAATTGCGCCTGCGGATCTCAGAAAGCCCACACGTGCCGTTATTTGATACACTACCACTATGATTGGGTGGTTGTTTAAGTCAGTGCCGAAGTCGCGGATTACGCTCTTTAATACAAAGGGTAGAGAGATGCAGAACTTCGAGCCGCTCTCGCGTGGGGTGATGAAGCTCTATACCTGTGGCCCGACAGTCTATAACTTCATCCACATCGGTAACCTCCGCGCATTCCTTTTGTCTGACATAGTTCGTAGGACTTTCGAGTACGCAGGGTATAAGGTCACGCAGGTCATGAACCTTACTGACTTCGGCCATTTAGTCGGTGATGCCGAAGATACTGAGGATAAAATGTCAGTCGCTCTCAAGCGCGAGGAGTTGGAGCCAACAATGGAAAATATGTATGCAGTGGCAACTAAGTATGCGAATGCGTTTAAGGAGGATATGGCTGCGTTAAACATAAAAATGCCACATGCCATGCCGCGCGCATCAGAACATGTGAAGGGGCAGATGGCATACATTGAGACCCTGATGCACAAGGGATTTGCGTACAAAACGAGTGATGGAATCTATTTTGATACTGTTAAATTCCCAAACTATGGGGTTCTCGGCGGTGTTGCCTCGAGTGAACATTCTCGTACAGGTGTAAACCCTGAGAAGCATGATCCAAAGGACTTTGCCTTGTGGAAATTTAGTTCTGATATGGGATGGGATGCGCCATGGGGTAAGGGTTTTCCGGGCTGGCACATCGAGTGCACCGCAATGGCTACACAATATTTGGGAAAGAGTTTCGATCTCCATACTGGAGGAGTAGATTTAGCGCCCACGCACCACAACAATGAAATCGCTCAGGCTGAGGCTGTAAATAATCGTTCGTATGTGAGCTATTGGCTCCACAATGAGTTTGTAAATCTTGATGGAACTAAGATCTCGAAGTCGTTAGGTAATGATATAAACCTACGTCAACTTGTTGACCGTGAGATACATCCGTTAGCATATCGCTACTGGCTTTTGACCGGACACTATCGACAGAAAGTAAACTTTACGTGGGACGCGGTTACGGGTGCACAGACGGCACTTCTGCGTGCAAGGAAAATTTTTAGTGATCTTCGTGGTACGGGCACAGTACACACTGAGTACAAAAAGAAGTTTGAGGCCGCTGTCTATGTCGACTTTGATACACCCGGTGCCGTTGCGCTTTTGTGGGAGTTACTAAAAGACCAGAGTGTGCCAGCAGGGGACAAGCGTGCGACCGTACTCGACTTTGATCGCGTACTAGGACTTGGGTTTGGACAAAAGGAGTCAGTGCCAGCTAAAAAGGTGGTGGTTACCGACGAGATACCCGAGGCAGTCCGCGCACTGATGCGCGAGCGCGAGGAAGCGAGAAAGAGCAAGGACTTTGCTCGTGCTGACGCCATCCGCGATGCGCTCAAGGAGCAGGGTTTTGCCGTTGAAGATGGGCCGAATGGAGCCATCTTAACGAGGCACTAGGGCGTGTTACCATAGGGTCATTAACACAAAGATTTGCATATGCCGAAGAAGAACATGTATATTGCAGTAGTCGTTGCCGTCGTCGTGGTAGCGATTTTTATTTTCTTAGGATTCTTTGGTGTGGGAACAACACAGCAGCCAGATGCACAGAGCGGCGTTACCGCTGCGCAGGATTTACTAAATGACATTTCTAAGACCGGAACTGTTACCGCGCTTACAGTCATTGACACGGTCGATGGTACAGGTGAGGCGGCAAAACCTGGTGATACGATCAGCGTTAACTACATTGGTGTCCTAACAAACGGCACGGTCTTTGACGCATCTGAAGGTCGCGGCGTATTTACCTTTACGCTAGGCGCTGGGCAGGTGATCAAAGGGTGGGACCAGGGGCTTGTTGGAATGAAAGTTGGTGGTACGCGACTTGTCGCCATCCCAGCTGAGCTTGCATACGGCGCAAATGCCATTGGCCAGATTCCAGCAAACTCACCTCTCATTTTCCAGGTGCAGCTTGTGTCGATCGGTGTGCCAGCGCAGTAGTCTGTGACCGCGATTAGATTCGACATAGAAAAAGAATCCGGCGCGGGCAAAGCCCGCGCCGGTGTCGTACATACCCCGCACGGGTCGTTTAATACGCCCGCATTCTGTTCTGTGGGTACCAAGGGTACGGTCAAAGGGGTTATGCCGAGTGACTTAAAAAAACTTGGTGTTGCAGTAGCACTTGCAAACACCTACCACCTGTTCCTCCAGCCTGGAGAAGAGACGGTGGCTGAGATGGGTGGACTTCACACGTTTATGGGGTGGGACGGACCATTGGTCACTGACTCTGGTGGGTTTCAGGTTTTTTCTCTTGGCGCGGGATTTGGTAAAAAAGTTTCCAAGTTTGCGATGCCAGAAGTAGAAGTGCGCGAAGAGACAACCCCTGCTGTGTATGACTCTGAGCTAGCGTCGGTGCACGGAAAATTAGCGCAGGTGGACGATGAGGGAGTTTCCTTCACTTCACACATCGACGGTTCGTTATACCGATTTACTCCCGAGCGTTCGGTCGAGATACAACACAAGTTAGGTGCAGACATTTTCTTTGCTTTCGACGAGTGTACGAGTCCGGAGGAGGGAAGAGAGTACCAGAAAGAAGCCATGGACCGCACGCACCGCTGGGCACAGCGTAGTCTCAATGCGCACCGCACTAACTTGGATGCACAAAACAAACAGGCGATTTTCGGCATTGTGCAGGGTGGGCGTTACCCAGACCTGCGCGCTGAGAGCGCAAAGATAATAGGCGAGATGGGCTTCGACGGCTTTGGTATCGGTGGCTCGTTTAGCAAAAAGGATTTGGGCGAGGCGCTGTCGAGCGCCATACTTCCGTTACCGCAAGATAAACCACGACACTTGCTCGGCATCGGAGAGCCAGAAGATTTGTTCGAAGGAGTAGAAAACGGGATAG
>CAYTKJ010000008.1:0-31612 GCA_964438675.1 uncultured Candidatus Saccharibacteria bacterium | reverse complement strand
CGATAGCGCCACCGGTGCCAGAGTGGCGGCCATAAGCAGTGCTACGCCAACGAAAAAGTCAAAAAAGAATGCGCCCAGGAAGAAGATTGCAACTGGTCCAAACTCAATACCCAATGAAACAGCAAAATTTTTAATCACCATGACGACGTGGTGGAAGTGGAACAAATACTGATGTGCGCGCTTTATACTCCTCCCACTCACGGTTTCCCTCCCAGCGCCTCTCGAGCAAAGGGACACCAGAAACAAAAAGTAAAAGATACGTAATCAGTACTGGACTTAAAAATCCAACGAGTGGGTACGCCGAAAGCCCAGCGGACATAAGCGCCACCCCTATCCACATAGTGCTCTCACCAAAGTAGTTTGGGTGTCGCGAGTACTTCCACAAGCCTGACATCATAATCTTTCCCTTGTTCTCTGGGTTACCGATAAATCGGTCGAGCTGTGCATCGCCGACTACCTCGAAGAAGAAGCCGACGATCCAGACTATGAGTCCGAGCGTCGCGAGCCATACCTGAGGCGTTGCGCTCGGGTACAACACCGTAGTAACCACGGGAAGTGCCACTATAAAAATTACCGTCCCTTGCAAAAGATACACTTGCACGTATGAACGCCACCAAAAGGTCGTGCCCCATGCTTCTCGCCACGCTTTGTAGCGGAAATCCTCAGGCTTCCCGTAGTTCTTCCTAAAAATGCGCAAAGCAAGACGAGTGCCCCAAAGAAATGGAAGTGTGCCAAGCACGATACCCCATACTGTTGTAGGTGGTGCAAGGTAGAGCGCAGTGCCAACCACGAGCATGCATGCGACCCCGTACCCTATGTCTGCGACGCCGTTATTCTTGAGCACCATGCTCAGTACATAGAGTGCGGTCATGTACATGACGAGCACACCAAAGACGAGTACCAGTAGCGTCATGCTAGGACCCGATAAAAGATACAAAAATGAGATAGGTAACGCTCGACACTACGGCAGCGAGAAATGTCCCCCACGCCATGTCGATCAGCGATATAACCCACGGCCAGTCCCTTATCGTAGCCCAGTTGGTGAGGTCGTACGTCGCGTAGGTAAAGAAACCAAATAGCGCGCCAAACATAACCGCATGCGTGAGACTCTTTGCGGCAAGCGCAGGAGCTATAGCAAAAATGAGCAATCCGACTAGGAATACTAGATAAAAGACTATGGCAACTGGCCAGTGCACTGGACCCAACAGGTAGCCCAACTGAGACTGGTACACCTTTTGCGCAACAACACCGAGCCAGAGCATATCGATTACAAAAAACACTGGCACAGAAATGAGGTACGCGTACACGTAATACATAAATGGCAGCATTCCTACAGTATACCGCGACTATTTCTTCTTTGTGGTCTTTACCTTAGCTTTAGCAGGTTTTGTCACTTTCTCTATAACAGTGTGAAGTTCTTGCTTGTGGAGTATATCGATCACAGTATCTATTTTGCGCTTGAGCGCCTCGATGTCGCGTGACAGTATATCGATACGAGGGTCAGGTGTTGCCTTTGGTGTGGCAAATGCAGGACGTGAGTCACGGTCATCGCGGCGTTCAAACCTTGGCGCCGCATCACGACGTTCAAAGCGTGGTGCAGAGTCGCGACGCTCGAAAGTTCGTGGCTCATCTCCCTCAGGACGTACGAAGCAATCTTTACAGAAAACAGGCTTCTTACCGTTCGGGCGGAACGGGACCTCACATGCTTTGTTACACTTCGAACACGTCGTCTGGAAGAGCTCCTTGCGCTCACCAAAGCTGGGACGTGCATCTCCGCGAAAGCCGTCTCTGTTTCCACCCCCGAATCGAGGCTTTCTAAAATCTCCCATGGTGTTTTTTTGGAGTCGCTTGACTACTAGTATCTAGTATAGTCTATTTTTTAGATAATGCAAGGCGGGTCATCCCTCCACTGTGGTACAAGTAAAAACCCCACCGCTGAACGGAGGGGTTTTATGCGACACAACTACTCAGTTGCTGGCATGTCTGACGCAGGCACTGTGTCACCTGGCATTGCCACTGGCTCTGCAGGCACTACAGTTGCGTCAGGAGTCGTTGTTACTTCGTTCATATATATTTCTTTACTTTCTACTAAGAGCGACCTCTGCTGAGAGTAGCACTAGTATCTCGATTATCCTATACTTCGTCTAGATGAGGCGCCGTCGATGAGTCCAAGCTTTACGAGACGTGCACGGATAGCTCCAGGTTTACGACTAAACTCTTTCGCCAGATGAGCAATTTTGGTTCCGCTCTCAAAGCCAGTGCGTAGTGCGTCGTCGTCATCGTCTGTCCACGGGAGGTACGCATTCGAATACTCCTCTCGAACCGCCTCAAGAGGGTTCACCTTCGGCCCATGACTTTCTTTTTTCGTTTTTACAACCTTTACTTCTTTCCCACCGATTGCACGAATGAAATTTCGGTGCAAGGCCTCAAGCTCCTTTGGTGGAAGCAGTCGAAACGATGCTACGGCGTCTTCTGACTGATTTTTGAATTCTGAATCCTTTTCTAATATTTCAGGGTGCACCTCAAACGCTCGCTTATTCGCACCTATGAGGTGGAGTCCGCTTAAGCGTCGCACTCGGGAAAGCGCCACGTATCCTTGTCCGTACTCAAACGCTTGCGACAGGTCCATAACAGCACCATCCATGCTCATACCCTGACTCTTGTGCACCGTCATTGCCCACGCAAGGCGGAGTGGCACTTGCGTAATAGTAGCGAGCGGCTTTCCGTTGTCATCAATCGTCCACAGAAGTGGTTCCGCTGTGATACGGCGACCACTCACTGTCTCTACGATCGGGTAGTAGGTCCCTTCATCAAACCCTCGTACGGTACCCAGTGTGCCATTTACAAACCCGCCAACAATACTATTTTTCGTAAACATCACTGATGCACCGACCTTAAGCTCGAGCGTATCTGGCGATAGGCACCCACGTTTTAAGTTTTCAATAAGCGTATCCTTACCGAACGACGTCATCTGATACATGCGTGATGGTGTGTTCAGCTTCCGTAACTCGTCCGCATTGATGCGGTCGACATCGGCGTTATGCGAGTATAGTTTTGTAATCCCCTTCGGCAACTGTGTTGGCGAAATCATGCGCGAGTCTATATGTGCGCGATGTGCATCTGTGACCTCGTTAGAACGGATAGCTGAAAGGATGGCGAGAAACGCTGCGTCGTCCTGTCGGTGCTGCTCGGTGAGGTAGCAGATTATCGGCTTTGCTCGTGCCCACGCACTCGAGGTACATGAAAAAATACTTTGCGACTCGTCTGAATAAAATGTATCTTGATTGTCGTTATAGTTCTGACGTACGACTGGAGGAAGCTGGAAAAAATCACCAACAAGGACGACTTGTAACCCGCCGAACGAGTCAGACGACTGCTTTACCTCGCGACAGACCGCGTCGACCATGTCTAAGGTATCAGCTGAGAGCATCGAAATTTCATCAATAATCAGCACCTTCGCTTTTCGTATGCGCTTTACGACATGCTCTTTCGTGGCAATACGGTCAAGGTCTTCCTCGCTGAGACGCGTCGCAATGCCGATACCGCTCCACGCATGAATAGTCATGCCATGAATGTGTGTCGCGGCTATGCCTGTCGACGCCGTGATAGCAGGTTCAACAGTGCGCTCCCTTAGATACGTAACGTACTCGTTTACCGTGTGTGACTTCCCTGCCCCGGGCTCGCCAGTAAGGAAGACGTTAACGCCAGTTTTAAGAATGGTGAGCGCCTCCTCCTGGGTCATTACAGAACTATAGCAGTGCGCATTCGGAGATACGAACCACGGAACTTAGTATGCCCTTGGAACTCTAAACCTATCTCAAACTGGCTGGGGAACAGGGACTCGAACCCCAATTAACGGCTTCAAAGGCCGCTGTCCTACCGTTAGACGATTCCCCAATACAGAGGAGCAGGAGCTCCTCTGTAGCGCTACTTTAGCATTTTAATGCCTATTTTTCAGCCCCGCAGAGCTCCATAATGGCGAGTTCGAGCGGAAGCTGTGGGACCGGACTTCGTGCTGTCTCAATAGTTGCCACGAGGAGCTTGCGCAAGGTTTCTGAATTGATTTTCGACTGCGCATCCTTTGCCAGTTCTTTAAGGAACATCTGCTCTGTGTCAGCAAGATCGGCGACCATTTCTTCTCCCACCTTCGGTGCGTAGCGAAGCATGAGCAGCATGCGCATACGATCGATGAGGATCATGAGGAGTACTGCGATGTCCGAGTTCCCTTTTACCGCTTCACCGACCGCGCCGAGTGCCTTTGCACCGTCGCCTGAACTCAAACCTTCTATAATATGCGCGATTACTTCTGACTTCGGAGCGCCTGTTATAGTCGCTACTTCCTCCACCGTAATTTTTTTGTCGGATGATGCGCTCAGCACTTTCTGCAACACCGACTGCGAGTCACGGAAGGAGCCGTCAGCAAGGATGGCTATAAGCTCTGCCGCTGCCTTGTCGAGCGTGTAGCCCTCGGCTTTTGCAATCTTGGTTACCGTCTCCGCAATTGCTTTTGCAGTTGGCTTCTTAAACGTAAACACCTGACAGCGACTCTGTATAGTGTCGGGTACTTTTTCTAACTCTGTCGTAGCTAAAATAAACGTGACGTGACTCGGTGGCTCTTCGAGGAGTTTTAGAAATGCATTAAACGCCCCCTTCGACAGCATATGCACCTCGTCCACTATGTAGACTTTGCGCTCAGACTCAAAGGGCATAACAGCCGCCTCTTCTCGCAAGGCGCGGATGTTGTCGACACCGGTGTACGTGGCCGCATCTATCTCGTGCACATCCGAGTCGTGAGCGCCTATCTCACCTGCAAATATTCGTGCCACCGACGTTTTACCCGTCCCACGCGAGCCGTAAAACAAGTACGCGTGCGCGACATTTTTTTCCTTCAAGGCGCCTTGTAAGGCCTTCACCACATGATCCTGCCCTACCACGTCCTGAAACGTCGCTGGTCGATACTTTCTGTAGAGTGCAAGTTCAGTCATGTTGTTGTGTAAAGAGTCCAAAGTGTCTTATTTGTGCTGATTCGCCACGTATGCGGCGCCGTGTCCGATACTCGTATCGATAGGGACACGCTTGAGTACGTCCGGAACTGACTCATCTGACCAACTCTGCAAATCTAAATTGAGAAGCGGGATAAAAGGAACTCCAAACACCTCACTCCCTACAGTCCCAGGAGACCGATTCACGATTGCGGACGCTCCGACTGGTATACCTCCAGCCTTTTTTCTCGCATCGACTACACTCAGGAGCGACCCGCCCGTGGTGACGATGTCTTCGACAACGAGCACACGCCTTCCATTGACCACCTGATCGTACCCACGCTTCAACCCCTGACGCTCAGTACTATGTCCTGCTCCGTCCTGCTCAGATACTTTTTCAGTAAACACAAATTGTGCCTCACGAATCCGCTTTGCAACCTCGTGTCCTAATGCTACAGCACCTGCGGCCGGCGAGGCGACCACATCGATATTCAGGTGCGCACAGAGCTGTGCAATGTATGAACCAAGAACTTGGACTTTCTTCGGATTAGTATTGAGCACATTCTTGTTAACGTATGTGTCGAGGTGTCGTCCAGACGCACCAATAAAGTGTCCGCGACGAATCACACCTTCCTCTTCGAGCATGATCTCGACCAGGGCACTCATTGCCCTCCTTATATGCTCTGGTTGTTCTTCCCTGCGTCTCTTCTCCGTCATGTCTCCATTTTACATGGCAGAGTGGCGATACCGCAATTCAGAGGTTCTAAGGCATCGACGGGTGGAGTTATGGTGAGTTTTGCCCAGCCACCGTACGCGTTTACTGGAGTAGGGACAGCACACTTCGCTTCCTGCACCCAATAGGCAAGACGTCCACACGGCTCCTCAAGAATACGCACAACGATTCCTGCCACGTCTGGTTTTTCTCCGCGAGCGAACCGATGCGGCCCCCACGCGCATAGCGTGTGTCCAACAACAGATTGTTTTTCGTGCATACACTTATGTAAAGTGTGTAATTAAAAAAAATTCCCACATACGTGGGAATTTGATTGGCGTCTGACTTCCTTTCCCTTTCGAGTAGGTGCTTCATACGTTCCAGAAACTGTAGCACTTAGGGGTGAGACGCAAGCCACTTGTCCACACAATCAGAAACTACGGCTGAGTTCTGCGCATTCATAAGCTCACCACGGAGCTCGGATGCACCATCAAATCCAAAAACGTAAGCCTTATAGTGCTTCTTCATGATTGAGAACGACTTGTGCGGTAGTAGTTGCTCGAACTGCTTTGTATGCTCCACCATCACACGCAGCCGCTCGTGTAAGTCAGGGGCCGTTGTGGCAAAGAGCCACGGGTTACCAAATATTGCGCGACCAAGCATGGCACCGTCTGCACCAGTTTCCGCTATTTTCTGTAATGCATCCGAAACATTCTTCACGTCTCCATTTCCAAGTATTACTGTTTTTGATCCACACTCGTTACGAATTTCAACTGCCCGCTTCACTTGCTCCCATCGAGCTGGCACGAGTGACATTTCTTTACGCGTGCGCGCGTGCACAGTAATAGCAGCAAGGTTTGTTTCCAAAAGCTTTGGTAACCAGTCTTCTAATTCATCTTTGTTATAGCCTAGACGAGTCTTTACCGAAACCGGCAAGTCTCCTGCGCCCTGTATTGCCGCGTGTATTACTTCTTGTGCACGCGCAGGGTCCTTGATGTGAGCGGCGCCCGCACCCTGCTTTTCAATACTCTTATCTGGGCAGCCCATGTTTATATCAACACCATCGAAACCCATCTCGCGCGCAAGTGCCGCAGCCTTTTCCATATTTTCCGGCCGTGAACCAAAAAACTGGGCGACAATTGGTCTCTCTGCTTCACTATATATAAGGTCTGCGAGCAGCTTTTTTCTCCCTTCGTCAGGTGCAAGCGCCAACCCATCCACAGACACGAACTCCGTCCACGTCACATATGGCTGTGTCAAACACCCGGGTGTTTGACACTTGCTGTATTTTGCGATGATGCGACGAAAGGCAGCGTCAGTGACGTCCGCCATAGGCGCAAGCGCCATAATTGGCCTCTGTAGACTATCCCAGAAACTCATGGCCGTATGGTACTATAGGCGCCATGGAACAGAAAATCATCATAGGAGTAGTAGCCGTGCTCATCGTTGCGGCCATCGGAGTATTTATATTTGCTCCAAAACAAACAACGAACGGAACCGCTATCCCAGCGGGGACGTACACCGCATTAGCACAGTGCATACAGGACTCGGGTGCGACATTTTACGGAGCGTTTTGGTGTCCACATTGCAACAATCAGAAAAAATTATTTGGCGATGCGTCAGATTTACTTCCGTATGTTGAGTGTTCGACACCCGACCAAAAGTCACAACTTCCGGTCTGTAAAGAAGCGGGCATTACCGGTTACCCAACGTGGGAATTCCCAGACAAGACACGCCAGAGCGGTGAGGTGCCGCTCGCGGTGCTCGCAGAGAAAACAGGATGCACGCTCCCAGCAGGAACTGAAGAGACTGTCGACGTAGGGGTAAACGTTGAGGGTAATGCGACCATTGTCGAGGTACCACTTGAGTAGTATGTTTGATCTCGCCACCACAAATCTCCTCGTCGCGTATGGGACGGTTTTCTTGATGCTGTCGTCTATTGGACTCTTACTCGCGATTGCTTTTACAAACCTCGTGCCTGAGTGGAAGGAAAAGTTCCATGCACGAAATGGTTTATGGGTGGCGTTTGGTTTTTCCCTCATTGCGACAGCGATGACACTCTACTACTCGGAAGTGCTTGGACAAGCACCGTGCTCATGGTGCTGGGTACAGCGCGTCGCACTCTGGCCACAAGTTGTCATTTTTGGGCTCGGAGCTGTAGTGAAAGACACGCGTGCCGTGTGGTACTCAGTGGGACTTTCAATACTCGGAGCATTAGTTGCGCTCTACCACCACTGGCTCCAGATGGGTGGAAGCGCGCTCTTTCCCTGCCCCGTGTCTGGCCCGGGGCCATCGTGTGACATACCAACATTTATAACGTGGGGCTTTATTACCTTCCCGTTTATGGCGCTTGTCCTCTTTATCTTCCTTATTCTCTACGTATTGTGGCTTAGGACGCTCTGGCGTAAATACCCGCTGGAAGGAGGCGCGTAGAGTCCTTCTCCTGAATGGTGAGCTCCCCTCCCTCCACGGTCCAACCGTGGAGTTTTGCTATCGTCTCAATGAGATTCTGAAACGCGATGTGCGAGTACCCTTCAGCATATCCGTTAAGCAGCAAGAATGATGGCTTTTCACTCAGTAACTCTCCACACTTACGAACGAGTGGGATTAAGTCCTCTTCGATCTTCCAAAGCTCATCATTAGGCCCATGACCAAACGATGGTGGATCCAAAATAATACCGTCATACTTTGTGCCACGCTTTAACTCGCGATCAACGAAGCGCATTGCGTCTTCCACAATCCACCTCACTGGCGCATCGGCGAGGTCTGAGAGCTCGGCGTTCTTGCGAGCCCACTCGACGGCAGTTTTAGACGCGTCAATGTGTGTCACTGACGCACCTGCACGAGCTGCTGCAAGCGTTGCAACACCCGTGTAGCCAAACAAGTTCAATACACTTTTAGCACCACGTTTTGAAACCCACTCCCAGTTCTCTATTTGCTCTGGGAACAGTCCTACGTGCTTAAACGACGTTGGTTTTATAAGTAACTGAAATCCGCCATACTCAATCTGCCACTCCTTCGGCAATTCTTTATTAAAATGCCACGACCCCTTCTCTCCCTTACGTTCAAACCACGCGTCACACGTATCCCATACTACGGACGAAAGCCTGCGCTCCCACAGGGCCTGCGGGTCTGGGCGACGCAACACATATGCACCAAAACGCTCTAACTTCTCGCCCTCGCCAGAGTCCAGTAGTTCATAGTCCATTACCCCCTATGCTACACTACTGAGACTATGCAACAAACTAATCTTTATACCGTTACGATCCCACCCCTCGTTAAGGCGCTGACCGCACTTAAAAAGATACTAGAGAAAGCCAAGGCACACACCGATACCAAAAAGCTGTCGTGGATGGACTTTGAACACGCCTTACTTACCGATAAACTCGTCTTTAATCAGTTTGATTTCAAAAAGCAGGTTCAGGTCGCGTGCGACAACGCAAAGGGCGCCGCCGCCCGCCTCGCAGAAGTCGATGTACCAAAACACGAGGACAACGAAGCAACATTTGCTGACCTTGTTGCTCGTATCGACAAGACACTCGCCTTTGTCGCAACCATAAAGCCTGAGCAAGTGATAGGTAAAGAAGGTATTAAAGTGACCCTCCCGTACTGGCAGGACAAGCACATGACAGGCTTCGAGTACGCAACTGAATACGTACTCCCTAACTTTTACTTCCATATCACGACCGCGTATGCCATCCTCCGCAAAAATGGAGTAGACCTCGGTAAGGAGGACTACATGGGCGGACTCCCACTTAAGGACATGTAAGCATGCTCGACACTCCCGCACTCCTAGTTACTAACGTAACTAAAAAGTACCGCACCGGGACGGAGGCCCTGAGGGGTGTGTCTTTGACCGTGCCTGCGGGAGACTTCTATGCCCTCCTAGGACCTAACGGCGCAGGTAAAACAACGCTCATTGGTATCGTAACGGGACTTGTCAGTAAAACGAGTGGCTCAGTGTCAGTTTTTGGACACAACACTGATACAGAGACAGAAAAAGCAAAGGCAATGATCGGACTTGTGGGGCAAGAAGTAAACTTTAACCCGTTCGAAAAACCCATAGACATTGTGGTAAACCAGGCCGGCTACTACGGCGTCCCTCGCTCAGTCGCACTCCCCCGAGCTGAAAGACTCCTCACCGACCTTGGCCTCTATGAAAAAAGAAACGGGAAGGCAATGGAATTGTCGGGCGGTATGAAGCGCAGACTTATGATCGCACGCGCCCTCATACACGAACCAAAGTTTTTAATCCTCGACGAGCCGACGGCAGGTGTAGATGTTGAACTGCGCCGCTCCATGTGGGAGTACCTCACCACCCTCACGAAAGGCGGCCTCACCATCCTCCTCACCACCCACTACTTAGAGGAAGCAGAAAAACTCGCAAAACACGTTGCGATTATACACAAAGGAAACATTGTTGCGAACGGCACTATGAATGACGTACTTTCGCTCTATAAGGGCGAACAGGATGACAAGTACACGACAGGAAAGCTGGAATCTGTCTTCCTTGAGCTCACAAAAAACTAGCATGCCCATCGAAAAACTTTTCATCTCCTACTACACCATGCTCCGTAAGGCAGCAGTGCGAATTATTCGTATTTGGCCACAGACCATACTCCCATCCCTCGTCACATCAGTGCTCTACTTTACTGTCTTCGGCACCATTATCGGCTCGCAAATTGCGCCCATCGAGGGCTTTAGCTATATGCAGTTTGTGGTACCAGGCCTCGTCATGCTTGCCGTGATCACCAACGCCTACACTGAAGTGGCGACTACATTCTTTGCGTCTAAGTTTTTTAGCAGAAGCATCGACGAACTCCTTGTTTCGCCGACGCCACCGTGGGTTATTATTGCGGCATTTGTCTCAGCAGGTATTTTCCGCGCTGTGATTGTAGGCATCTTGGTTCTCACAGTGTCTATGGTGTTTGCACTCCCCGCACTCGCGCACGCAGGATACATATTCCTCTTCCTCATCCTTGCGGCGACTGTGTTCTCGCTCGGAGGACTGATTAACGGGATCTACGCAAAGAGCTTCGACGGCATATCTATCGTCCCCACATTCGTCCTCACACCCTTGGTGTATCTCGGCGGCGTGTTTTATTCCGTGCACATGCTACCTCCTTTGTTCCAAACCGTAACGTACCTGAACCCGATTTTTTACATCATTAACGGATTTCGCTACGGCTTCTTGGGCTTTGCCGACGTGCCGATGTGGATGGCGACCCTCGTACTTCTTGGGCTCGTCGCACTTTTCGTCGCTATCGCGTGGTACTTATTGCGCACCGGTCTCGGTCTTAAGCAATAACACTACTTAACAAAGTAGTTAACAAACTTAAACCACCACGGTGGCGTCGGAGTCGAAGCGAGGTATGAACCCGCAGACTGACCTAAGACATCGGTCACTGCGACTGGGGTAGTTGTTGGAAGTGTGGTCGCAAGAGCGGGCGCTGTCGCTTCGGCTACAGGTGTAACTTCTCGCACTGGGCGTGGGGCTGTGGCAACTGCTTTAGGTGCCACACGAGCTGGAGTTCCAAACACCTGCACCACATACGTGGTCGGACGACCCTGATACGTACCCTGACGCACGGCAATGCCGATTTCAGTAAACTGCGTGCCTACAATGTTTGCGCGGTGCGTTGGCGAGTTCATCCAGGCGCGGGCTATGTCAGCTGACTCACTAAAGTCTATGGCAAGATTCTCGCCCGCGTAGGCAAACGCGTATCCCTTTTCCTTAAACCAGTGCCATGGTGTTAAGCCTTCGGGTGAGGTGTGCGCAAAATATCCTTTCTCAGCCATGTCTGCTGCCTTTGCTTCAGCGACTGCAGTGAGGAGAGGACTTACGGTAAGCGTGCCTAATCCTTGTGCACCTCGATCTGCATTTGTCAGCTCAACGAGTACTGATGAAATAACCGCGGCAACTTGTGGTGCCTGTTGCACTATGTAGTGCGCCTGACTCATCACGACGAGTGCACCGATAGCGATACCAAGTGCGATACCAAGTGCGATACCACCGCGAATACCTAGACTTCTTTCGCCACGTGGTGTTTCAGAATTCTTTGGCATATCCATTGACAGATTATATCATAAGTTGTCTAAAACATCAAGACCCCCATGCGGGGGTCTTGTGGAAATCCTTTGTAATTTTGCTTACTCAGGCTTTGCGGGATCGTTTGCCTTCGACCACTCAACGAGTTCTGGAATGCCCGCTGCTATTTCCGAACATTCTATGACATTGATCTGTCGAAGCGTGGTGCGGTACACGATACCTGTTGGCGTCGAGATGCCCCACGGAGCAAGGATGGTGTCAGCATGCTTTGACTGGAATGCGTTTACTGCTGCTGCAGTCAAAGGACCATAGAAGCCCGTGAGTGGAAGCGCTGTTCCCATGTACTTGTTCAAGAACTGCTGGAGCTTAGTTACTTGCTCAGGATTATTGCGCTTACCCTGTCTCACGTACTTATCCATGTAGACACCGCAACTTACTCCAAGCACTTGCCCGACTGTCGATGCGCCGAGGACTGCTCCGCCACCGCCACCGAGGCCCGTGATACCACCACCGCCACCTGTTGGCGTAGGAGAAGCCTCGGTATTTGTCGGGTTGTAGACACCGTTTGTGAAGCACTGTGGGTCCTGCTGGTCGATAAGGGTGTCGCCCTCGTTATCGATACCGTCATTACACTGCCCGTTCTGTGGCTCAACCACTGGAGCAACATCGTTGTTCGTAATCGTACAAGTTGCACTCCCATTCGCACCAAGCTCAATTTCTGAACAGCCTTCGTACGTCGTTGTGTACCCACTTGCGGCGACCTCAGTAATTGAGTACTCACCTGCCGGAACAGTTACTATCGTCTCTCCAGACTCAGCGTCAAAGTTCGTCTGCTCACCTCCGTTCACCTGGAAGAAGAATGACGAGAAGGTGCCGGTGCCACCGTTGTCGTTCACAATCACCTTCTTAACGGTGATCGTCGGAAGGAATGCAGCACAATCTGGGTCCGCGAGGTCAACGAGCCCATCTCCATCGTTATCAACTTCGTCGATACACAACGGGAGTGTCGTCTCGTTTGATTCGCTCTGGTCGTCGAGTCCCTCACAGCCAAGGTCAGCTGGGTAGTCCATGAAGCCGTCACCGTCATTGTCGAGTCCGTCAGAACATGCAGGAAGGTCGTCGTTCGTTATCGAACACTGGAGCGACTGGCCAAGAAGTGGGGTGACGTTCTCACACGCACCTGTGTAGGTTGTCTCAAACCCAGGAGCCTCGGTCTCTACGACATCGTACTGGGTTCCCGGCATCACCGTAATCGTTACCGAACCGTCTTCATCAAAGAAGTACGGGTCGCTGTCGCTGAGCGTAAACGAGAAGTCTTCTGGAACTGCCGTCTTACCAGAGTTGTTTGGAAGATTCTTTACGATCGTTATCGTCGTCGGCTGGTCGTCGTTCGTAATCGTACAGGTTGCGGTGCCGCCAATTATGAGGCTACCTGTACAACCTGCCGAGTACGCCGGCACGTACCCCTGCACTGCAGGCTCGGTAACCGTGTACGAACCAACTGGCATTGAAACGGTCACAGAGCCGTCTTCGTCAAATGCCTGTGCTGTTCCACCATTCACCTGGAATGAGAACTGGATCGGACTGTTCGATGTTGCACCCAAGAGGTTGCTGTCATTCATCACTACTTTATTCACGGTGAGCTTTGGGATATACGCCGCGCAGTCTGAGTCTGCAAGGTCAATTTGCCCATCGCCATCGTTGTCATTTCCGTCGGTGCAGAGTGCGAGTGTTGACTCGTTTGCCTCTGAAGTATCTGTTGGCGATTCACAACCTACGTCTGCCCCATCTGTAAAGCCGTCGCCATCGTTATCCACGCCGTCATCACAGATCGGCGGTGTGTAGGTGTTCGTAATCGTACAGGTCGCAGTCTCTCCGACATCAAGTGCGATCGATGCACCATCCTGCGTACCAGTACCCGTACAGACCCATGGACCTGCGACATAGTACGGACTTACCAAGCCTCCTGCTGTCTCTGAAAGTGAGTACGTACCTGCAGTAAACGACGCGTCACTTGTAACTGGTGTAGTACCTGAGAGTGAGGTAGGACCAGTCGCAGAAAGTGTCCATTCTGCTGCCGAGTTAGGGCCTCCTACGACTAGCTTAATGAGCGTGAGTGATGGAGCAACGTCCGAGTTAGTGATGGTGCAGTTCTTTACATCACCGAGACCAAGAACGACGGTACCGTCAGCTGCACAGTTGCCTGAAATCACACCTGTGTAGCCAGGGGTGAGTACCTCGCTTACCGTCTTCGTTCCAGCTGAGTACGTGTTCTCGACGCCACTTACAACATGGAGACCATTTACAAGGAGGACGAAGTCCTGAAGGAGCTTTGTGCCGCCGTGTGTGTAGTTCAAGACCTTCGTCACCGTAAGTTTTGGTCCAATATCGTTGTTCGTGATGGTGCAGGTCTTGTTTTCCCCAAGAGCAAGCGTCACGGTGCCGTTTGATGCACAGTGCCCGCTGAACGTAGCTGCGTAACCCGGGTCCCCAGTCTCAGTAACCGTGTAGGTTCCAGCTGAGAGCGTGACAGGAGTGCCTGAGGTCGTCGGATTTCCGTTAATGAAGAGTGGAAAATCAGACACACCCTTTAAGCCACCATTGTCGTTCATCACCTGCTTTATTACGGTGAGGGTCGGGGCGATGTCGTTGTTTGTGATCGTACAGGTCGTCGTTGCGCCTGCAGTCACTGTTGCGTTACAACCGCTGTACGTCGTGGCGTAGCCAGGAGCCATTACTTCAGTTACGTTGTATGCGCCCGCAGTAAGCGTAAAGTCATTCTGTGCATCTGCCTCAAACGCAATAGGGTTTCCGGCGTTTACTCCAGGAATCGAGAATGAGAATGATGTCGTCGCAGCAGTACCTCCGTTATCATTCACAAGCACCTTCTGTACCAAAAGTCCTCCCTTTGTAGAAGGAATTACGACAGTCGCAGAAAAAGTTGCGGCGTCTGATCCTTCAGCGCCATTGAAATTTCCATGGTACACCTTAACGCAAACATTGTACGAACCCGATGCACCCATGTTTGTTGATGTTGCCCAAGTCGCATTCGTGAATGTGCCATTGTTGTGGCCATCAGGCCCACCATTACCACCAACAAATGTTATTGAGCTGAACGGAAATGTTTGCTTTGTAGCATTACTACATGCGCCAGTCCAGTCTACAGCTACAACTTGATCCGAGCTTTGGCCTGTGTAAGGATTTGCGGTTGCGGTTCCAGACAACGTAATCGTTGTTCCCGAGACACTCGCAGACCCGACTATTGTGTAGCTACCCGCTGCAAACGCATCCTGCGGAAGCGCAAAAAGCGGTGTCATGACACCTACCGTGAGTGCAAAAATAGTAAAGGCGCTCGCGATGCGAGCAGAGAGAGTCTTCATCGTCATAGGGATAAAAAGTTTTAAATAAGTTGTTGCCATCTAATACGCGGACAGTACCACATGACGTCCCCTGGTGTCGAGTGATGTTGACAACTTTTATGTCTATTTTCCTATTATTCCACACCACCTTGTGCCCCTGCTGAGTCTGTGGTATTGTGGACATACGAGTACGAGATGGTTCTAGTCCCCCGTGGGAGAGCGCATACGACCTCGAATTATTAAGTTAGAAAAAAAGAAAGTGGCAAAGAAATTATACTTCGGTGGTTTGTCTTACAACACCACTGATGACACATTAAACGCTGCAGTTAAGCAGTTCGGTACCGTTGCGTCAGCAAAGGTAATCATGGACCGCGAGACTGGTCGCTCACGCGGCTTCGGATTCGTCGAAATGTCGACGGATGAAGAGGCTGACGCTGTACTTAAGGCCCTCGATGGTCAAGAAATTGACGGTCGTATGGTTCGCGTATCTGTAGCTCGCCCACCTGAGAATGGTGGCGGTGGCGGACGTGGAGGCGGTGGCGGTGGCTACGGCGGCGGTATGCGCTCGTACTAGTGACTCATCACAAAAAACCCCCGACGTACGTCGGGGGTTTTTGCTTATCTTATTAATTATTTGAGCGCCTTGTCGACCGCGGCCATGACTACTTCATAGGGTTGTGCGCCCTGGATCACGGTTGGGTTACCCTTCTTGTCGAGAAGAATGTTGTGTGGAGTCCCGTTGCCACCAGACGCAACTGCGTCCTGTACCTCCTTTGCAATCTTGGCCTTGTGTGTGCCTAGATTGATACACGCCTTCACTGGTGCGAGTGTCGCCACCTTGGTAATTGCTGTGTCTAGCTCTGACATGGGGAACGGGGTATTAAGTGGTGCTGTAGCAAAAATCTCGTCCAAGAACTTCCAATACGCATCGTTCCCTGCAACTGACGCGACACACTCTGCCGCCTCGGCAAGTCCTTGTGCGTTTGGGTGGAGCTGTGCTAAGGGAAAATTACGATACACCCACGCCACCTGACCGTTAGAATCGGCGACCACGCGCTTCATGGTCTCATGAAAACGCTTACAGAATGGACATTCGAGATCAGAGTACTCAACGATCTTTATAGGTGCATTCGGGTTGCCATAGATATGGTCTGACATACTTATCGCCACAACAGCGGCCGTACCTAGACCAGAAGGCTGTGAACCACGCACACTATCAGTACCACTTGGAACACCGTCCCCACCAAAGTACACCGCTGCTGCGACAAGCGCACCAGCGATAATGATTGCTATCGGCGTACTCATCTGAGACTGATCTGAATTTGTTTGTGGTGAGTTTTCCTCCATACGTATGGTTAGTTGATTACTAAAAAAGTGTACCACAGCACTTAAAAACGTTTGTGTTACCATTTCCCTATGGTAAAAAACGTACTTATTGCAGCACTCCTTGTAGGGTTCCTACTGCTCGCGGGGTACCTCTATGATCAAAGCAGTGCCGAGATCCACACACCTCCCACCACAGGCGCTATTGAGATCCGAGACGACGTGCAGTGCGCACAAGTTATCACACCTGCGCTCGATCCTGACACAGGAAACATTGTCGAGTTTCCTACCCCATGTGATGTGCCCGAGGGTTGGCTGGTAGTTGAAAACGATGTGCCAGACCTCGACCTCGAGGTGCAATGAAGTCTGTTGAGCCTGAGGCATACCGCATTGGACACGTTCCATTTCTCGGCGCTACCGTGTATCTCGATTCTCGCCCACTCATTCCACGCACTGAGACTGAGTGGTGGACTGAACGAGCCATAGCTGAAATTGAAAAACACGTCGCACCAAGGGTACTCGACCTCTTTTCTGGTTCTGGGTGTATCGGATTAGCAGTACTCACACACGTCAGAGATGCACACGTTACGTTTGGCGAGTTTGATGCAGCGCACATACCAACCATAGAAAAGAATCTGAAGGAAAACAACATAGACCCAACTCGGGCACGGGTTATACAGACTGACGTGTATTCAAACATCGAAGGCGTCTTTAACTTTATACTCGCAAATCCTCCTTACCTCTCGCGAGCGCGGATAGATCGAATACAGAACTCGGTCTTAGAGTATGAGCCAGTGGGCGCGCTGTTTGCCGAGGACGACGGATTTGCGCTTATAGACGCAACCATAGCCGGCCTCTCCGATCACCTTGCAAAACAAGGCCAGTGCTGGATAGAACATGAACCAGAACATGCCCAACGGATCCGCGCTGCAACTACCTATACAGACCAATACGGCGTCATACGCTATTCTGTTATACTAAACCCATGATCTGGACGATCCTCTTTTTTGCAGTACTTGTGCTGACACTTGGCTACGTCCTCGCTCTTCTTTTTCATTGGATTAAGTACGGTGCCACACTCCCCCTCGTGTGGCTCGCGATGCCGATATACCTTGGTGGTGCTGGTTTTTTACTTCTTATCGTCTTCACCGCCTACCGCGCACTCCTCCCATGAGCAAGTTTTTTTCATTTCCTGGCATTAAGGACGGTCGCGCAGAAGAGCGCACTGTCGCAGTAGTGCACAAGCACTGGTGGTCACTCGTCCGTGAAGTAGTGGGGGTTGCACTTCTTTTCTTTGCACCCCTTATAGCACTTCCAGTCCTTGCAACATTCTTTGCAACGAATACAGATGCGGCACACATGGGGGCATTGCTTGGATTCCTAGGAGCGTCGTGGGCACTTGTCTCATGGCATATTCTCTTTGCACGTTGGACAGACTACTACTTCGACATGTGGATTATTACAAACTGGCGTGTTGTAGACATTGAACTGAAGGGACTCTTTAGGCTCGACATTGCGACCATTCTCGACCTCGACCATATTCAGGACATAAAGACTGAATCTGTCGGCATTGTCGCAAATATCCTAAACTTTGGTCGTATCGTGATACAGACCGCAGGCACCAGTCGCGAGTTCGAGTTTAGAGACTGCCCTGCTCCACGCAAGGTCGAGCGCATCATCAGAGACAGTCAAGAAGAGTTGGTTGCTATTAAGCGATCGCGCGGAGAACTCTAATATATATGGACACCTACAAAGGAGTAAGAGACTTTTACCCAGAGGACCAGCGGGTGCAGAACTATATGTTTACAACACTTCGTCGCGTTGCCGAGAGCTATGGGTATGACGAGTACAATGCATCAGTCCTAGAACCAACGGAACTCTATACGGCAAAGTCGAGCGATGAGATCGTACGTGAGCAAACATATACGTTTGATGATCGTGGTGGGCGCTCAGTCACCCTTCGTCCAGAAATGACTCCGACCGTTGCGCGTATGGTTGCTTCACGCAAACGAGAGCTTGGGTACCCGCTACGGCTCTACTGTATTCAAAATTTCTTTCGCTATGAACGTACTCAGCGTGGCCGCCTGCGAGAATTTTGGCAATACAATGTCGACATCTTCGGCGTGCCTGGACTCGAGGCAGACATAGAGGTACTGGACATTGCGTACCGATCACTCACCGCGTTTGGTGCGACACCAAATGACTTTGTGCTTAAGGTTGGTAGTCGCGTAGCACTACAAGAAGCTTTTGACCGCGCAGGACTTTCAACAGAGACCGCAAGAGAGGTGCGTACGCTGCTCGACAAAAAAATAAAGCTCGCACCGGATGAGTTTTCAGCTACGATGCGCGGCCTCACCGATGCACCCATTGAAGACATGCTCAAAGATGTGCATGGCTCAGCCGCAACAGTACTTGATGCGCTGAAAGCCAGAGGAGTTACAGCTGAATATGACCCTTCTGTTGTCCGTGGTTTCGATTACTACACAGATATCACTTTTGAAGCCTTTGACACTAATCCTGTAAATCCACGAGCATTGTTAGGTGGTGGACGATACGACTCTTTGGTCGAGAAGTATGACTCCGAGCCAGTCGCGGCGGTTGGATTTGCCATGGGAGACGCGGTACTTAAGGACTTTCTTGAAACACATCAGTTAGTACCGACGCTCACCTCAGTAGCAGCGCTCTACCTCGTACCGCTCGATGCGCGCGCGCAAGCTGTCGCGGACACCTTGCGCGCGTCGGGCATCAACGTTGCGCTTGGCATGAAGCATGAAAAAATTGCAGACCACATTAGAAACGCTGACAAGTTAGGCATTCCGTATATTGCAGTCTACGGCGACATCGAGGTCAAGAGCGGAGAACTTGCACTTAAAAATCTAAAAACGGGTACTGAGACAAAAATTGCACTCGACAAGGTGGGCGCGTTCCTCATACAATCGTAGGATGCGCAAAATCACGCTTGATATCGAAACGACTTCGGCCGCTGCTACATTCGACATGGCTTCGATGGAGATTTCAGTCATTGGTATTCACGACTCGGAAACAGATGCGTACACTGCCTATACCGTCCCTGAACTACCTACGCTCTGGCCCATTATTGAGAAAGCAGACCTCCTCATCGGCTATAACTCGGACCACTTCGACATTCCTATTCTCAATAAGTACTACGCAGGAGACCTTACAAAAATAAAATCGATTGACCTTCTCGCAGAAATTAAGAATGTCTTGGGACGGCGACTTAAGCTAGACTCAGTCGCAAAAGCTACTTTGGGTAAAAGAAAGTCTGGTCATGGACTTGATGCGGTCACGTGGTGGGCAGAGGGAAAGGTGGAAAAGGTAAAAAAATATTGCTTACAAGACGTACGTATTACAAAAGAGGTGTACGACTATGCGCGTGAGCATAGAAAGCTCCGCTATGACGACTTTGGTCAAAAGCGTGATATCCCCATCGATTCTGCACACTGGGAATCAACTACCTCAGTAGCGCTCACCCACACACTTCCGTTTTAATAGTATCCTGCATGTTACGATACGCGTATGGAGCGTCCCTCGCTGGCCCCAGTCGTGTTTGCAATTATTTTCGTAGGAATAGTTATTTCTATTTCACTCTATTTTGCACTTCGGCCACAGGCAGAACCTACAGTAGGCATAGGCGGACGAACAATCACCGTAGCCCCGGTCACAGCAGAGGACCATATCCTCGGGGATCCGAATGCGCCTATCAAAATAATCGAGTATTCGGACCTCGAGTGTGAGTTTTGTAGGAGATTTCATGTGACGATGAAAAAAATCATGGGTGTCTACGGGGCAGACGGGACAGTCGCATGGGTCTACCGACACTTTCCTTTTGTTGAACTACATGAGAACGCCCCACGCCTTGCCGAGGCATCTGAGTGTGTTGCGGAGCTCGGGGGTAATGACGCGTTTTGGAAGTTTGTCGACAAGGTGTTTACCGCGCCCTCCCTGAACGGGAAGTTTGATATGAGCAGGTTGAGCGCAACAGCGGCGATTGCAGGAGTGCCAGTGCAAGAATTTGAGACGTGCCTCGCGAGCGGACGTTACAAGGAAAAAGTGGCTAGACACTTTGCGGAGGCCCGTGCAGCGGGCGGCGAAGGTAGTCCGCACAACATCGTGATCGCCGCCGACACAGCACCTATCCCTGTTCCTGGTGCGCAACCGTATGCGACCATACAGTCGATCATTGAAGCATTGCTTGCACCAGCACGCTAAGGTTGTAAGTTCATCCTATATATTTCAAACGAATCCTTGCCATCGAACATGTCGGTAGGGTTTGGCAAGAATGTTTTGCGTGTCCGCATGTCCTCTGTGGCATCCCGAACGAGCCTTTTAAATAACAAAAAGTCGTCTGACAGGTCGGTATACTTAAGTACATACCGTCTCATTTGCGCAGAACCGTCCTTGTTTTTCCGTTTTCTGCATTCCTGCAAAATAAAACTCCCTACCGGACGCTTAAACTGCTCGTAGACGGTGTAGTAGTTAAAAAGTGCCTGCAACACGAAAAGCGGCTTATCTTCTTTAAGCGGACTGAATGAATCTACAAATTTGTGATCAACGATGTCTATGTGCCCAGGTATATGCTTAGACTCTACCACTAAGTCTGAAATAGCCTTGATTGGCAGTGGCAGCCCTTCAACTAGTGCAGTTCCTGACACTTCGATCCCAAGAACACGATAGCGTGGCGCTCGCGCTAAGTAGAAACCGATTGCTTGCACGTACGATGCTTCTATAGCGAGTCTCTTTTCTTTGCGTGCACGCACACTGGTATGCGTTCCAAATGCCACCTCAAAGTCAGGGACGGCGCGTAAGTACTCGAGACCGAGACTTGTGGCCGCCGCTTTAGACAACCCGCCATAGAAATGCTGAAGCGCGAGGTGTCCAGCTCGTCCCACAAGCGATGCTGGGGACGAAGGTGTGTCGTAAATGCGCTCGACGTAGCGCTTGTACCACGCGAGCGGATTCCGAAGGTAGGATACGAGCGACGAGTACGACCAATGACTAATCGGATACTTCCTATTCATCTTCTCAGCATAGCGCGAGGGTCATACTCACAGAATCCTTGACAAAATGTGTTTTCTGTTTACTATACACTACGATGTCTTTACTGAATCGAGAGTCACCACTACCACGTACAGAAATAGTAACAACCCATAATGCAGTGGCTTTTGTGCGCATACCGACCGCGCCTGATGGCGCTATTGATAGCGACCGTGAATATATGCTGACAGTTATGCCAGTCTCGAGAAATGAAATAGGTTGCTCAGTATCAAAATTTAGTAAGACAGAAGACAGAACTATAGAAGTAGAGGGTAGACTAGCAACTTGCTTAAGTATAGGTTTCCAAAGTATTCACGACAAGGGCCATCGCCACAGTA
Source organism: uncultured Candidatus Saccharibacteria bacterium (assembly GCA_964438675.1). Lineage (GTDB taxonomy): Bacteria > Patescibacteriota > Minisyncoccia > Phycocordibacterales > Phycocordibacteraceae > Phycocordibacter. Next base: position 9,794 of record CAYTKJ010000008.1, on the reverse strand, counting down.
TGCGCATACAAGAGATGCGCATTCGAAAAGGACACTTTGCAAATATTCTGGATTCGCGCTTGGAAGGAAGTAGGCAGTACGTTATCCAGACAGAGTGGAATAGAGATACTAGTAATAACCCTCATTACACAGCTTCGAAAGTGACGAGAGAGATAGTCTTGGGCAGGATGCAGGAAAAGAAACAGACAATACTGTCTGTAAGTGGTCCCGTGGCTGAAGCGCTCACGTGTGCTGAGATAGCTTATCGCCTACTCAGATTCGGCAATCTTGATACCATACCGAAAAAGTAGAACGGTATGGGACACGAGAAATATCCTGAGATGGGTCGTCATACTGTCGTGTACTGTAGATACCCATCGCGGGTGATCGGTGTGACAAAAGTCAGACCTGCGTGTGTAATGCACCGCGACACTAGTACTGCCCTTCTCGTCGCATCAGCGGACTGGCGCAATGACCCAGATTTTCTGGAACACGTGAACCACTTTGATGCTCATGTCCCAGCAGCATCCATGCACGCGGGAAATCTGAAGGAATCACTCCCTCCCGTCTGCACAAAAGCGGTCCATATTCGTGGACTACCAGCGCGGGTATTTGCTATTGGTAGCACGATTGACGGTGTCGCCCACTACTCACCAAATTGTGATGGCACCATGGTGTCAGGAGAAGGCGTAGAAGTGTGGAACTACGGCTCTCCAGATGAGTTTGGCTCATACGCCTCACTGTACTGGATTGATAGAAACATGGTCCCACGATACGCGATCGTAGGATCACAAAGTGACATCGGACCTACCATAACTGAGATGGTGGCACACGGACTTGCTTCGAATGACGAATGTGATCCTCGATTGGAAGACTACCTATTTCAGGTGGTGCCTAAGCATAAGTGTACTTTTAGCCAGCCGTATCACTACGTTGTTGGACCTATTGCAGTAGCACTACACAACGCGGAGCGCAGCTATTGGGCTCAGTGGCACCTGTGCCCCCCTGAACTCATACAGGGTCACACACCAGAAGCCTGGATGGTTTCGTAGGATAACTTCTTGGCACGTTGCATACACAACCAAATGGTATAGTGCGGACATGAAAACACCTGGCTATAATCCGAACCATAGCGAGAAAATCCAGAATTCTGACAAGCAGATTAGTCTTACGACTCATTTCTTAGATATGCTCAATAAATGCACTTATGAACTCACAGGAGAACAAATGGTTCGATACACAAAGCGTGCTTCTGAGGGTAAGCCGATCGTAAACGACTACAATTTGAACCAAAACAAACGACAAGACGTGGTGTCAGTATACGTAAAGCGCCCTGAGGAATCTGGGGGATCTGTCTATGCTATCCTTACCGCACAAGACCAATATCCTCGTCTAGAGGCTGAGCTTAGCAAGATGAAAGAAAAATTGGATAAGGCACTGCTACAAAACCTACCTGAGGAAAGTCCGCAAGATTCGGAGCCAGAAATCATCCAAGGTGCAGCTGCCGATACTTGCTCATTACAAGATGAGAAATTCCGGTTTGCAGAACTTACTGGCAAAACAGCACAAAATCCCCTGCCCGAAAACATAACACTTCACTAACTAGTAACTCCTCAAGCGGCGAGCTTTGCCGTGAGTGCGGATTTTGTCGAGCGCTTTTGCCTCTATCTGACGGATGCGCTCACGCGTCACTCCGAACTCCTGCCCTACTTCTTCAAGTGTGTGGTACACCCCGTCCATAAGTCCGTGGCGCATCTCGAGTATTTTTCGCTCCTTAGGAGACAGGTCGTCAAGAATCTCATGGAGCTGCTCGACCAGTATGCGGTGCGCCGTTTCTTGGTCTGGACTCGGAAGTGAGTGGTCAGCAACAAAGTCTCCGCGTGCAGAAGAATCATCGTCAGACTCAGAGGATGAAATGGGCGCCTCAAGAGAGAGGGTCTCCTGATTTATCTGCTCAATTTGATAAATCTTTTCGGTTTCGACACCCATCTCAGCAGCAACCTCTTCTGGCATCGGATCGCGTCCCAAGTCTTGCTCTAAACGACGCACCACCTGCTTATATTTTGCGATAGTCTCTACCATGTGCACGGGTATACGAATAGTGCGGCTCTGGTCAGCGAGCGCACGAGTAATAGCCTGACGGATCCACCAAGTCGCGTACGTTGAAAACTTGAAACCCTTGGTAAAGTCGAACTTGTCGACCGCACGGAAGAGCCCAAGGTTTCCCTCTTGTATGAGGTCGAGCAACGTTAGGTCTGACGAACGATTCGCATATTTTTTCGCAATTGACACCACGAGACGTAGGTTCGCGCGAGCGAGAAGATTTTTAGCTTCTTCATCTCCGTCCTGAATACGCTTTGCAAGATCACGCTCTTCCTGTGCAGTAAGGAGCTGATACTGACCAATCTCGCGCAAGTACATCTGGATCGAGTCATGTGCTGAACCCTCGCCTCGATAACTCCCGCGCATCACTACCTCGTCTGGTACTTCATCGAGCATGCCGCCAGACTCTAAAACGTCGACTCCAGCAGTTGCTAGTCGTTCATACAGCTCTTCAAGAAAAACAACATTCTCCTCAATAGTTGGAAATTCTTTTAAAATCTCGTTGTAGGTTACATACCCACGCGCCTTTCCCTTGACTATGAGGTGTCCCGCTTTCACCTCAAGCGCAGCGACCTTCTTTGAAACTGCCTTCACTTTCAGAGGCGCCTTCTTCGCCTTCTTAAGCGAGCGCTGAGGCTTCTTATGGACCTTCCGTTTTGGGCTTAAAACAGCCTTCTTTACTCGAGCTTTGCGAGCTGGCTTCTTCGCCTTCTGGACCTTCTTTTTGTGCTTTTTTGCCATAACTTGTTACGTTATACCACTATTCTAATTTTTTTGACACTTCATGGAGTTCTACCATTAAACGCTCAATTGCCTCTGCATCGCCACGTGCCTCAGCCTCACTGAGTGAACGTGCAAGCGCGCGAGCGCGTACGCGCATACTTCCCTGCTCACGACGTTCAGAGAGAAGCGTCTCGAGCGCAACACCTTCCTCATCTGGCTCCGTATGCAGCATAAAGAAGTTTTCAGAGGCACATATTTTTGCTGCCTCAACTTCCGCAGTACTTCCCACACGCAACGTCTGAAGTCGTTCAGCACCATACTCATCCTCAAGCGCATGCGCAATGGAAGCAGCGCGCGAGTCGCCTGCTTCTTCATACGTAACCAACATACCAAACAAAAGTGTCAGCCGTGCATCACTCACCGTGAGCGCGTTTGCATCTGTGCCCAGAGACGCTCCTTGGGTGCGCACCTTACTCAGCTCAGCACGAAGCGCGTCTTCTGAAACGCGAAGCGCCTCAGCGGTCTTGCGCACTGCATGTGCCTGATCAAGCGCGTTTGTCATACGAGCAATAAGTGGCAACACCACCTTCCCTACCTCCAAAATACGCGCACGATCTTCTCGGATCGTAGCACTCAGGTGCGCAACAAAAAAATCAACAACGTGCTGTGCCTGCTTTACCCTTTCTTTAAACTGAGTCGGATCGGAGTGCGCAAGGTCTGCCGGATCAAGCCCCGCAGGCAGGCTCACTGCCTTTACCTGGAGTCCTGCATCAAGAAGCAAAAGTGAGGCGCGGTGCGTGGCATTAATCCCTGCTTTGTCACCATCGTACGCAAGGAGTACGTTGTCTGAGTACCGCTTCAGGACTTCAACGTGCGATGCGGTGAACGCGGTACCCGACGTTGCAACTGCTGAACGATAGCCAAGCTGATGCACCATAAGCAGATCCACCTGCCCCTCAACAAGCATGGAGAAACCGAGCGAGCGAATCGCTGATTTTGCATCCTGAATGCCGTACAATGCGCGCGATTTATCAAAGAGCACGCCTTCGGGTGAGTTTAAATACTTTGCCTGTGGGTGTGAGGGGTCGTCTTCAAAAATCCGACCTGAAAACGCGATAACTCGTCCCGACGCATCAAATATAGGAAACATAATGCGTCCACGAAAACGGTCATACGCACGCGTCTCGTCGGTACTCCCATCATCTCTATCTGGCCGTTTAATGAGTCCAGCAGCCAGGAGCGTTGCCTCTGAAAATCCCTTTTCGGTGAGGTGCGATTTCAGGGCATGCCACTCTTTCGGAGCATACCCGACACGCCAGTGCACGAGCGTTGCCTTTTCGAGTCCGCGTCCCTCAAGATAGACCTGTGCATCCGGTGTGCGCGAGAGCGTCTCAACAAAATACTCAGTCGCTGCCTCGAGCACAGCAAACAACTGTTCGCGCTCATCGCGGGCGCCAGGTGCTTCACGCACTATGTCCACCCCCGCCTTTTCAGCAAGTATAGTGAGCGCACCCTTAAAGTCGACACGCTCCATCTCTTGCACGAAGGTAAACATATCTCCACCCTTCCCAGTAGAAAAGCAATGATAGAGACCCTTGTCCGGTGAGACAAAAAACGATGGAGTCTTTTCCTTAGTGAATGGGGACAATCCTTTCCAGTATTTGCCTGCGCGCGTCAGCTGTACGTACTGCTGTACGACATCGACGATTGTGAGTCGTTCTTTGATCTGCTCTACAGTTCCCGACATCGCTACACGCGGACTCGTTCTTCGACCTCGTCAGTTTCAGCACGAAGTGCTTCTGATCGCGCTCGCTCTTCCTGGACTTTAGCAATCATACGATGCTTTTTAGACCCCGGGTATCCGGTACCTGCAGGTATGATACGCCCAATAATGACATTTTCTTTGAGTCCCTTGAGCGGGTCGATAGCACCACGCATTGCCGCACTAATGAGAGTGCGTGTGGTGTGCTGGAATGACGCTGCCGAAAGGAACGACTTGCGGTTGAGTGAGACTTCTGTGATGCCAAGTACGAGCTGGTCATACTTTGCTGGCTCTTTGTTCTCCTCCTCAAGGAGACGATTGAGTTTCTTAAGGTTTGCGAGTTCAACTACATCACCCTTTGTCAGTCCCGAGTCCCCTGACTCAGTTATTTTTGTGCGGGAGAACATCTGACGAATAATCACTTCCATGTGCTTGTGTGCTACCGACGCACCCTGAAGGTCGTAGATCTTTGATACCTCGTCAATCATGTACTCCTGGAGGCGTGATGCGCCTGCAAGCTCAAAGAGTTCATCAAGGTTTGCTGAGCCGTCAGTAATCGCCTGTCCACGTTCGACTTTGGATCCAACTTTTACCACTGCCACACGTCGTGCTGGGATCGGATACTCTATCTTGTCGCGCGTCTTAGATGCTCCAGCAGAGCCAACATCAGGAAGTATCACCACTGTCTTTGTGCCTGCGTCCTCAATGATCTCAATCACTTCTCCAGTGACGGCAGACAATACAGCGGTGCCCTTTGGTGGACGCTTATCGAAGAGCTCTTCGACACGTGGCAAACCGTTCGTAATGTCACCACCTATAGTTGCTGAACCGCCAGTGTGGAAAGTACGCATAGTAAGCTGTGTGCCTGGCTCGCCGATCGCTTGTGCAGCAATAGTACCGACCGCCTCACCTTCATCTATTATCTGTCGCGAAGTGAGATCTGATCCGTAACACATTTGGCAGATGCCGTACTCTGCCTCGCAAGTCATTGGCGAGCGCACTTCGACTTCTGAAAAGCCCGCAACTGCTATCGCGCGCGCATCATCAGTTGAAAGCATGGTGCCTTTCTTGATGGTTCTATCACCCACTTCAACGTTCTGTGCAAGAACGCGTCCAGCAATCAACTTGCCTAGATCTGCCTCCATACCGGTCGAGCGCATTTTCCTAACGACAATGCCCTTCTTTACACCGCAGTCATGCTGAGAGACCACCACATCCTGCGCTACGTCGAAGAGTCGGCGCGTGAGGTACCCCGCAGCCGCCGTCTTGAGTGCAGTGTCGGAGAGACCCTTACGCGCACCGTGCGTGGTTGTAAAGTACTCGATAGGAGTCATACCTTCCTTCATGGAAGAAATAACTGGGAATTCAATAACCTCGCCGCGCGTGTTCTGCATAAGCCCCTTCATACCAATCATTTCAGTAACGTTGCCTACGGAACCACGCGCGCCAGACATCACCATCGTGGCAATCGATGAGTGCGGGTCCAGAGATGACATAGTGAATTTCTCGAGCGCACCCTTTGCGCCTTGCCAGATTTCGATCACCAAGCGCTTCTTTTCCTCAGAAGTAAGTAAGCCGTTCTCAAACTCCTCGGCAACACGTTGGGCCTCTTTCTGTGCCTCAGCAATAATGCCTGCCTTTTCCTTTGGCACGCGTACGTCGTGTGCAGAAAATGAAACGCCTGACTTCGTCGCAAAGGTAAAGCCGAACGTCTTTATCTTGTCGAGGATTGGCGGTACTTTTTCCAACCCGTACACGCGAATCATGTCCTCCACAATTTTTGAGAGCGAACTCTTCTTTATTTCCTCGTTAATGAATGGGTAGTCAGATGGAAGAATTGAGTTAAAGAGCAAACGTCCCACAGTCGTCTCGAAACGCTCATTGTTAAACGCAGCATACTTAGCCTTACCTCCCGTCGGGAGGACCCAGACTTTGGCTTGGAGTGACACATCGTCGAAGTCGTACGAAAGAATTGCTGAGTTTGCCGATGAGAAGTATTTCCCCTCACCCTTGGCTCCCTCAATGAGGCGCGTCATCCAGAAGATGCCGAGTGTAATGTCTTTGTCCACAGATACGACAGGAGAGCCGGAACCAGGCTTGAGCACATTTTTGTTTGCAGACATAATCTCTGCTGCTTCAACTTGTGCCTCCTCAGAAAGAGGAACGTGCACCGCCATCTGGTCACCGTCGAAGTCAGCATTGAACGCCTGACAGACAAGTGGATGTAGTTGAATCGCATTTCCTTCAATAAGCACGGGACGGAACGCTTGGATACCCTGACGGTGCAAAGTCGGTGCACGGTTTAGAAGTACGTGCTTGCCAGCAATGACTTCTTCAAGAATCGCCCATACCTCAGGAATTCCTTCTTCAATAAGTCGTCCCGCGCCACGGATGTTGTACGCGAGCTCGCGTCGCACCAGTTCTGAAATGACAAATGGACGAAACAACTCGAGGGCCATGTGCTTTGGAAGACCGCACTGGTCAAGCTCAAGGTCCGGTCCGACCACAATCACCGAACGCCCAGAGTAGTCGACGCGCTTACCGAGGAGGTTAAAGCGGAAGTATCCCTGTTTTGCCTTAAGGTAATCAGCGAGTGATTTTAATGGTCGCTTTGCCTGCGCACTCGTCGCACCAGCCGCCTGACCTCGACGAATCGAGTTATCTAGGAGTGCGTCTACCGCCTCTTGCAAGATGCGCTTTTCATTTCTCAAAATCACTTCAGGCGCATGAATGTCTCGGAGTTTCGCAAGGCGGTTGTTACGGTTGATCACGCGACGGTACAGATCGTTCACGTCCGAAGTGGCGTGGCGTCCCGACTCGAGTGCGACCATGGGGCGCAGTGCTGGTGGTGTAACTGGAATGCGCGTCATAAACATCCACTCTGGACGGATCCCTGCCTTGTGCATGCTTTTTATGAGCGACAAACGCTTTATCAATTTCTCGCGTTCAGCGCCTGCTGTTTCCAGATTCTTCTCAAGTTCTACAATAAGTTTTTCGAGGTTGAGCGATTTAAAGATGTTGTAAATCGCTTCAGCACCAATGCCAGCCTCAAAGAACGTGCCGTACTTTACCGAAAAGCGATGGTACTCAATCTCATCTAAGACAACACCCGGGCGGATGCGTTCAATGTCAGCCTTTGCGTTTGAGAGCAACGTTTTTAGTTCGGTTATTGCCTTCTCGTTCGTGAGCGCTTTCGACTTAGACTTAAACTCGGCATCGAGATCTTCGATCACACGCTTCTTCTCGTCCTGCTGAATCTTAGTGACTATGTAGCCTGCAAAATAAATTACCTTCTCTGCATCGAGCGCAGAGATGCCGAGTGTCAGCGCAATACGTGATGGTACTGAGCGAAGAAACCAAATGTGTGCAACTGGCGAACTGAGCTCGATATGGCCCATACGCTCACGTCGCACAATGGCGCGCGTTACCTCAACACTACATTTCTCGCAGACAATGCCTCGGAAACGTGGCCCTTTGTATTTGCCGCAGTAACACTCGTAATCTTTTTCTGGTCCGAAAACTGCTTCGTCAAAGAGACCGCTCTTCTCGGCGCGCTGGGTGCGGTAGTTAATGGTTTCGGGTTTTCGTACCTCACCCCACGACCACTCCAAAATCTTTTCAGGAGACGCAACCTTAAGTCCGAGCCAGTCGAACTGTGTCGTATCTGCAACCTTTCCTCGTTTTTGATCCATAGTGGTTGTGTGATTAGTGTGTAAGCGTATCTTCGAGCGGAGTTCCTTTTCCTAATATGACATCGAGCGCAAGTCCGCGAAGGTGGTTGACCAAGACGTTAAAGGCTGCGGGTGTGTGTGTATCACGGATTGCTCGGCCCTTGACTATAGCGTCAAAGGCGGCAGAGCGACCCTGAATGTCGTCTGACTTTATCGTGAGCATTTCGCGCAAGGTGTGGGCAGCACCGTATCCGAGAAGTGCCCAGACCTCCATTTCGCCAAAGCGCTGACCACCGTTTTGCGCCTTGCCACCAAGCGGCTGCTGCGTGATAAGTGAATATGGACCAATCGAGCGCATGTGAATCTTGTCCTCTACCATGTGGTGGAGCTTCAAGATGTACATGTAGCCAACCGAGACGTCCTGATCAAACTTCTCGCCCGTGCGGCCGTCGAAGAGCGTCATCGTGCCCGACTCGTTGAAACCGGCCTTAAGGAGCTCACCCTGGATTTCTTCGTACGTTGCGCCAGCAAATGGAGGAACTATTGCCTGGTACCCGAGCGTATGCGCCGCAAGACCGAGGTGCATTTCCAAGATCTGTCCAAGGTTCATACGACTCGGCACACCGAGCGGTGTGAGAATAATGTCGATAGGCTGTCCGTCTTCTGAATACGGCATGTCCTCTATCGGCAACACCCGAGAAATAACGCCCTTGTTACCGTGACGTCCCGCAAGCTTGTCGCCCACAGATACGTTACGGAGCTGTGCGACAGTAATATAGATTTTCTTGATGGTACCGCTCTCGAGCGTGTCGCCGTTTTCGCGCGAAAAAACTTTCACGCCGATAATGCGGCCACGCTTGCCTGAATCCATGCGAAGCGACGTGTCCTTTACATCCTTTGCCTTGTCGCCAAATATCGAACGCAAGAGTCGTTCTTCAGGAGACAACTGTGTCTCGCCCTTCGGAGTTACCTTACCGACAAGAATATCTCCTGGCCGCACCTCAGCTCCAACACGCACCACTCCCTCTTCGTCCAAGTTACGCAGTTTTGATTCAGACACGTTTGGGATATCAGGAGTAGTCACCTCTGGCCCAAGCTTTGTGTCACGGACTGAGCACTCAAACTCCTCAATGTGAATGGTCGAAAACTTGGAATCACGAACGAGTCGCTCAGAGATAATAATGGCGTCTTCGTAGTTGTACCCGCTCCATGAGAGGAACGCGACGCGGACGTTCTGTCCGAGCGCGATCTGACCATCCACTGTACTTGATGTGTCAGCAAGGAGGTCACCTTTTTTCACTTTCTGATTAAGATCTACCGCTGGCTTGTGATGGAAGTCTGAAAACTCGTTTGTCATCGAAAACGGCTGCAGCGTGTACGCATGCTTCTTTCCGTCATTGTCAGTAACGACAATGTGCTCGGCGTCCACTGCCGTCACCACACCTGACTCGCGTGCGTAGATAAGGCGACCCGTGTCACGTGCCGCAAGCTCTTCAACTCCCGTTGCGACAATTGGTGCTTCAGCTGCAACGCACGGCGTCGCCTGCTTTTGCATG
>CAYTKJ010000007.1:0-32416 GCA_964438675.1 uncultured Candidatus Saccharibacteria bacterium | reverse complement strand
CGTCAACGTCGGTACTATCGGCCACGTCGACCACGGCAAGACCACCCTCACAGCGGCTATTTTGAACGTTCTCAACAAAGCAGGGAACGGCTACGCAGCAACAGTGAAGGGTGTAGATGATATCGACAAGGCGCCTGAAGAAAAGGCGCGCGGTATTACCATCTCGCTCTCACACTCTGAGTACGAGACCCCGACCCGCCACTACGCGCACATTGACGCGCCGGGTCACGCAGACTACATCAAGAACATGATCACCGGTGCCGCACAGATGGACGGCGCGGTCCTCGTGGTTGCCGCTACTGACGGTGCGATGCCACAAACACGCGAGCACGTCCTCCTTGCACGCCAAGTCGGTGTGCCGCGCATCATCGTCTTCCTCAACAAGGTAGACATGGTCCAAGACAATGACCTCGTCGACCTCGTCGAAGAGGAGATCCGTGAGCTTTTGACCAAGCAGGGGTTTGATGGAAAGAACACGCCAGTTATCCGTGGTTCAGGTCTTAAGGCGCTCGAGTCAGCACTTGCTGGTAAGACCGATGAGTGGACCGAGAAAATCATGGAGCTTGCGAAGGCGCTTGACGAGTACATTCCGCAGCCAGAACGCGATACCGCTAAGCCATTCCTTATGCCAATTGAGGACATCTTCTCGATTGAAGGACGCGGCACAGTAGTAACAGGTCGTATTGAACGCGGTGTGTTGAAGGTTGGTGATGAAATTGAAATCGTCGGTCTTGCAGCTACTGCAAAGTCGACCGTTACCGGTATCGAAATGTTCAACAAGTCTCTTCAGGAAGGTATGGCCGGCGACAACGCAGGTATCCTCCTCCGCGGTACTAAGAAAGAAGATGTGACGCGTGGACAAGTTATCTGCAAGCCAGGTACAACCATGCCACACACCGATTTCGAGGCAGAAGTATATATTCTCTCGAAGGAAGAAGGAGGTCGTCACACACCATTCTTCTCCGGATACAAGCCACAGTTTTATGTCCGCACCACGGACGTGACTGGCGAGGTGACACTTGCAGAAGGTGTCGAGATGGTAATGCCAGGCGATACGGTGAAGTTCAAGGTAAAACTTGTTGCACCAGTTGCCATGGAAGAGCAGATGCGCTTTGCTATCCGCGAGGGTGGTAAGACCGTCGGCGCCGGAGTCGTAACGAAGATTAACGCGTAAGAAATTGAAGAGGCGTATGACTGAAGAAACAAAAACAGTAAAAACGCCTCGGGCTCGCAAAACTGCGAGCGCTAAGGTCGCACCAGACACGCACGCGAAGCTCCGCCTTCGTGTGCGTGGGTACGACCATAAGGTCCTTGACCAGTCAGTCAAACAGATTATCGACACCGCGATGCGCTTTGATGCACAGGTTGTCGGTCCAGTGCCACTCCCAACAGATTTTAAGAAATTTTCAGTGCTTAGTTCGACCTTCATTTTTAAGAACGCACAAGAACAGTTTGAGATCCGCACGCACAAGCGTGTGATCGATATTTTGAATCCGAACCCAAAGATCGTTGACGCGCTTACAAACTTGTCACTCCCATCTGGAGTGTCCGTTGACGTGAAGATGATGTAACGCATATGAAAAAGTTTCTTGTCGGTACTAAGGTAGGGATGACGCAGATCTTTGATGACGCGGGTATGGTGCATCCGGTTACACTCGTGGCAACCCCAGCTGTTACTGTGACGCAAGTAAAAAATTCTGAGACTGACGGTTATACTGCGGTGCAAGTTGGCTATGGAGTGCAAAAGGAGCACCGCGTGCACCGCGCCCAAAAAGCAAAAGGAAACTTTAGAGGGTACACAGAGTTTCGTGTTGCGGACGCAAGTACGTTTGAGATCGGTAAGACGATTGACGCAACTCAATTTGTGCCTGGTGATGTTGTACAGGTCTCCGGTATCACTAAGGCGAAGGGTTTTCAGGGCGTAGTGAAGCGTCATGGTTTTGCAGGAGGCCCTCGTACACACGGTCAGAAACACTCTGAGCGCGAGGCTGGATCGATCGGCGGCGGCCCTGGTCGCGCAGGTGGTCGTGTAGTGAAAGGAATGCGCATGGCAGGCAGAATGGGTGGCGATCGTGTGACTGTACCGCACCTTACTGTTGTTAAGATTGACGCAGAGAAAGGAGAGCTCTATATCTCGGGCGCTCTTCCAGGACGGAAGGGTACACTCATTGAGATTGTTCAAAAATAAGTATGAAGACATCAATTTACAATGCGCAAGGAAAGGAAACGGGCTCACTCGAGCTTCCTGAGTCAGTATTCGGCGCGAGACGAAATTCTGCGCTCGTACACCAGGTAGTGACGGCGATGCAGGCTAATGCACGAGCGACCATTGCACACACGAAGGGGCGCGCAGATGTCCGAGGTGGTGGCAAGAAACCATGGGCACAGAAGGGCACAGGTCGCGCACGTCACGGTTCCATTCGCTCTCCAATTTGGAGAGGTGGTGGTGTTGCACACGGACCTCTAAAAGAGAAAGACTACACTCAAAAAATAAATAAGAAGATGCGTGCAAATGCATTGAAAACGGTTCTTTCAGACAAGGTTCGTGAGTCGCGCCTCGTACTTCTGAGCGACGCAGGTCTTGCTGCACCGAAGACTAAGGACGCACGCACACTCCTGACGTCACTTGGTTCAATAAAGGGTTTCACCGAGATCGGAACACGTCGCACCAACGCAGTGCTTCTTGCAGTACCAACGAAAACTGATGCGATCGCAAAAAGTTTTAGAAATATGAAAAACGTGTTGGTCGAAGAAGTGCGTAACATCCACCCAGTCAACGTGCTCAAGTACCGCTACCTAGTCCTGGTGTCACCCGAAGAGAGTGTTAAGACATTAATAGCACGTATCACGAAATAACTATGGCCCTCTTTGGATCAAAGAAGAAAGAAGTGCAGGCAGAGAAAGCGGTCTCGGCGGGTGGGAAGCGCACTCAAAAAAATGTCCCATCAGCTACTGTGTTCGGAGTCATCCGTCGGCCTAGGCTTACTGAAAAAGCTGCCCAGCTCTCGTCAGCTAATGTATACACGTTCGACATCGCACAGGGCGCAAGCAAACACGATGTGTCGCGTGCGGTGCTCAGTCTTTACAAAGTGGCACCAGTGAAGGTGCATGTGGTTAACACAAAGGGTAAGCCAGTGTCGCTCCGTACGCGTCGCGGTACCGGTATGACCAATCGCTCTCGCAAGGCGTACGTGTACCTCAAGAAGGGCGACACTATTGATTTTGCAGCATAATAAAACAGTATGAGTATTAAAATATATCGTCCACGCACCGCTGGCACCCGAAATTATTCGGTTATTAAGTACCGTGATTACCTCACCACAAACGAGCCGCACAAGCGTCTTGTCTCAGGTGGTAAGGCACGCGCAGGCCGTAATGCTGCAGGACGCATTACGACGCGTCACCAGGGTGGTGGCAATAAGCGCAACTTCCGCATGGTTGACTTCCTCTTCGACAAGAAGAATATTCCGGCGCGCGTCGAGCACATTGAATACGACCCGCATCGCACAGGCTTTATTGCGCGTTTGGTGTATAAGGATGGTGAGCGTCGGTATATGGTGGCGCCGCAGTCTCTTAAAGTTGGCGACTCTATCTTGGTTTCTGAAACGGCACCTGTGACGCCAGGAAATCGCCTTCCGCTTAAGAATATTCCAGTCGGCACGTTTGTGTACAACATCGAGATCCATGCCGGTGGCGGTGCAAAAATTGGACGCGCGGCAGGTAACTATGCGGAGGTTGTCGCACATGACGCTGGCTATGCACAGCTTAAACTTCCATCTTCTGAAGTACGTAAGGTCGTCGAGACAGCGTGGGCATCGATCGGCGAGGTTTCAAATCCAGAATGGCATTTGGTCACAATTGGTAAGGCAGGACGTTCACGCGCGATGGGTATTCGTCCTACAGTTCGCGGTACTGCAATGAATCCTGTTGATCACCCACACGGAGGTGGTGAGGGTCGCCAAGGACGCGGTTTGCGTCGCGCAAAGACTCTCTGGGGCAAGCCGTCAGGCAAGGGCCAGAAGACACGTACACCGAAAAAGTACTCAAACCCATTCATTGTCTCCCGCCGCAAGGTCGGCAAGAAGCGAAACGCTGGATAAAATACCCGCCATTGGCGGGTATTTACTTACTGAGAGGGTCATCGAACCCTTTTGCGGGACTACTTTTAACGAAATCCGCGTAGTTACTCTTTGTCGTTCCTTCAAATTGATCAAGAATAATTTCCTGCGCTAAGAGTCCACCCCAGCGGTTCTCCTTTACATAGTCCTGATAGGACGACCATGGGTATTCTTGCTCTCTACCTTTCCAGCCTTTTAGGTCTCTTGGATTGCGATGGATGTATGCAGAGAGGTGCGTGAGGTATGTGTTGGTATCAATCAAGCGAGATTGGTACGGACCTTGGAAGACATGTCCACTCTTCCCCTGTTTTGCATGTGCGTACTTCGAGTACGCATCTCCGATCCGCTGCATGTAGCGAGCAGTACCGCCCTCGACAAGCTCTCGAACTATCAAGTGGTAGTGGTTTGGCATGACACAAAAGGCAACTAACTCGATGTAGCGAGCACGCAGTATGTTCGAGAAGTCTTGCTCATCAACCTCAAACCCTGCATCTGACTTGAATGTTTGCACGACCTTGCTGATGTGGGGGAACTGGACTGGGGACTGTAGGTAGGTGACGAGAAATAGAAACCGAGCATAATCTTTGGTGTCACGAAACAGAGTGTGCTTGCCAGCGCCACGATTGTATACGTGGTAGTACTCTCCGAGTGCTATGCCGCGAGGGAGGGTCATACTCCCATTCTGTCAAACACCCGGGTGTTTGACAAGTGACTTGCGGGGACGAGGTGGTGGTGGTAGGATGCTTCCTATGTCACGATCGTTGCGCAAAGGTCCATTTGTCTACTATAAACTTCTCAAGAAAATTGAGGGTAAGACGCCACAGAAGACGGGTCCTATAAAGACTTGGGCACGTGCGTCTCAAATTGCGCCAGAAATGGTTGGGTTTACCTTTGCAGTCCATACAGGTAAGAGCTTTGAGGAAGTATTGGTTTCAGAGGAGATGGTGGGGCACCGCTTGGGTGAGTTCGCGCCAACGAAGAAGTTCCTCAGACACGGCGGTAAGATGCAGAAGGAGCTTGAGCAGAAGAAGAAAGAGTCTGAAATTGCAGCTGCGCAGGCTGCAAAAGCTCCTGCTGAGAAGAAGAAGTAACTATGAAAGCAACACTTGCAAACTATGGACAGTCTCCGCGCAAAACGCGCCTTGTTACTGATTTGGTAAAAGGAAAGCGTGTGTCTGATGCACTCATTGCACTGAAGTTTCTTGAAAAGCGTGCTGCAGACCCAGTCGCAAAACTCATTCGTTCTGCACTTGCAAATGCAGAGAAGCAGGGAGAGTCAGGAAAGGAGCTTTTCATCAAGTCACTCACAGTGAACAAGGGATTGGTTCGCGTAAAGTCTATGCCTCGTGCATTTGGTCGGGCATCTCCGATTAAGCGCCGCATGAGTCACATAACGCTAGAACTCGGGAAAAAATAATATGACAAAAATTGTACATCCGTACGCACATCGCCTTGGTGTTATCCGTGACTGGAAGAGTCGCTGGTTTGCTGCTGATCCAAAGAAATACCGCGAGTTCTTGCGCGTGGACGCAGCTATTCGTGCACTTATCATGAAGCGTCTTAAAGCAGCACATGTTGCTGGTGTCGAGATTGAGCGTTCGCAGAAGTCACTCCGTGTGCAGATACACACGGCGCGCCCAGGTATGGTGATAGGTCGTTCTGGCGAAAGCGCAACTAAGTTGAAAAAGGATTTGGTGGCAACGCTTCGTTCAATGCAACTTGCCTCGGTTCCAGCGCTGTCACTCGATATTGTGGAAATTCGCTCGCCAGAAACTAACGCTGCAGTTATCGCGGCGATGGTGGTCGAAAGTCTTGAGAAGCGCATGCCATTCCGCCGCATTTTGAAGCAGACCATTGACAAGGTCATGGCAAATCGTGAGGTGTTGGGAGTACGTATTCAAGTTTCAGGTATGCTCGGCGCAGGTTCGATGAGTCGTACTGAGAACCTTAAGAAAGGACGCATTCCGCTCCAAACAATCCGTTCAGACATTGATTATGCGCATGATGAGGCAAACTTGCCACTCGGTAAGATTGGCGTCAAAGTCTGGTTGTACCGCGGTGACATTTTTGCTGATCGTAAGGGAGCACACGAGCCTCGTGGACGTATGGAGGATCGTCGTAGAGAGCCTCGTGCCACACCTACTACCTAACCACTATGTTGTTTCCTAAAAAAGTAAAATTCCGCAAGTGGCACACCACGCGCGAAAATCCAAAAAAGAAGCGTGTTGCGACACGGGGCGTTTCACTTGCATTTGGTTCGCACGGACTTCGTGCAATTGGTATGGCGCAGATTTCATCAAACCAAATAGAAGCAGCGCGTCGTGTGTTAGCGCGTGCCCTCGGTAAGAGTGGTCGAGTTTGGGTCCGCGTCTTTCCAGATAGACCAGAAACTAAAAAAGGAGGAGAGCTCCCGATGGGTAAGGGTAAAGGAGATCCATTCCGCTTTGTGGTGCGTGTACGCCCAGGCAATATGCTTTTTGAGCTCGATGGTGTTCCTGACAAGGAGGCGCGCGCATACCTTGTCCAGGCAGGCCACAAGTTACCGGTTAAGACCACTGTGATTGTTCGCCACTAATTCTATGAAAGCCATTGAACTTCGCACAAAGAATCCCGCAGATCTTGCAAAGCTCCGTGCTGATCACGAAGCAGAGATTCGTACGATTCACTTCGGTACAGCTTCGGGCGGTATGAAAAACGTGAAGCGTGTACGTGCTTTAAAAAAGGACATTGCCCGCATTAACACAATCCTCACCTCGAACTAATATGACCACTGCACAACAGAAAACACTCACGGGCGTCGTCGTATCCGACAAGATGAAGGATACAGTGACCGTGCGAGTCAACCGCTTTATCAAACTTCCGAAGTACAAGAAGTATGTATTGCGCTCGAAGAAGTACCTCGCGCATGACCCTGGGAACACCGCGAAGATGGGTGATCGCGTTACTATCCGTACGTCCCGCCCCATCTCGAAGCGTAAACACTTTGTCGTCGTAAATTAATTTATATGGTACAAGATCGTTCACTCGTGATCATTGCAGACAATACCGGCGCAAAGATCGGTCGCATTTTCAAAGTCCTGGGTGGATCAAAAAAGCGCAATGCTGAAATTGGTGACCTGGTGGTGTTGTCTGTTCAGGTTGCAGAGCCCCGTAAGGCAGTTAAGAAGAAGGAGGTGCTTACCGCAGTTGTAGTACGTCAGCGAAAGCCATTTCGACGAAAGGACGGTTCATACGTTCGGTTTGATGATAACGCAGTCGTGGTACTTGCAAAGAACCCGAAAGACCGTTTTGAGCCAAAAGCAAACCGCGTCTTCGGCCCAATTCCTCGTGAAATTGTTGACATGGGGTACCAGAAGATTGGCTCATTAGCACCAGAGATTGTCTAACGAAACTATTATGCACGTCAAAAAAGGAGACAAGGTAACGGTGCTTGCTGGCAAAGACAGAGGAAAGAGTGGCACAATTATTAAGGCCATGCCAAAGGAAAGTCGTGTAGTTGTCGAAGGAATTCACATTGCCAAAGTACACGAGAAGTCACGTAAGGGTCAGGGGAAGGGAATTGTTGTTGAAAAGCCGATGCCTATACATGTGTCGAACGTGAAGAAGGTAGACGTACAGGTAAAGAAAACAAAAACTAAGTAACCACTATGGCAACAGGAATTTCAACTCGAACACAGAACGCAACAAGCTTTGAGGCTCTCAAGGAGGCATTTGGATACACTAGTAAAATGCAGGCACCGAAGCTCCAGAAAGTAGTTATTTCAACGGGTACTGGAAAAATTAAAGACAAGAAAAAGGTCGAGATTATTCAGGATCGCCTCGCACGTATCACGGGCCAGAAGAGTGCTCCGCGCGGTGCGAAGAAGTCAATCGCAACTTTCAAAGTACGTCAGGGTGATGTGATTGGCTACCAAGTCACACTCCGCGGCGCACATATGTACGATTTCTTAGATAAGCTGGTGCACATCGCACTTCCACGCTCACGCGACTTTCGTGGCATCAGCACAAAAGTGCTCGATGCGATGGGGAACATGACGATCGGTATTAAAGAACACACGATTTTCCCAGAAACTTCGGACGAGAACCTTTCAGACGTGTTCGGTATTTCAGTAACTATTGTGTCTAGTGCCAAGACTAAAAGGGAGGCAGAGATGTTCTACCGCCACCTTGGGGTGCCGCTTCAGGAAGCCTAGTCAGGAAGTTTAGTCAGCAGCACGAACTGTTCTGCAAAAAACTCAGGGCGGTTTTTCCCTCTCCACCTGTCAAACACCCGGGTGTTTGACAGGTGGATTTCGGTTTGACACCCCTCATATGGGGACTATAGTGGATATATGTTAGGGAGACCACTGGTGTGGAGACTCTCAAGAGCCGCTCTGATTACGGCGAGCCTTGTGCTCGCCGTTTTTATTTTCCCCACGAACTCGTTTGCGCTCACTACTGTTACTGCCGCAACATTTCCTAACACTGGAGACGTCGTGTGGTCACTTGCAGGAAGTCCATATGTGGTGCAAGAGAATCTGAGCAAGAGGTTTGGGTCGTTTACTATCGAGCCTGGAGTTGTGGTGAAGTTTGCTACTGGGGTAGGGTTCTCGACGCATGCTGATGTCGTAACTACCATTGTCGGCACTTTTGCTGAGCCAATTTATTTTACGTCGCTCAAAGACGACAGTGTTGGGGGTGACACAAACGGAGATGGCGCGGGCACAGTGCCCGCGCCGGGAGACTGGAAGAGTGTCTCCTTTGGGGATGGAAGTACAAATAGGAACATGCGCCTCGAGTTCATTAAGGCAAGATATGGAGGAAGTGCAGTGCAGAATACACAGCTAGGACCTAAAAATCCCATGCTCGTCGTCTCGTATCCGTGGTTTAACGGATCACCAGGTGTGGGATATACATTACAGAATATTGAGGCATCACACAGTCTCGGAGTTGGGCTTTACGTCGCAGTGGGGAGGGGGAATAGTCTCACTGTCACTAACGCAAGCATTCATTCAAACGGGACGCACGGACTCTTTAGACAGTACACGACCGACTTATCAGGGAATCTTGTTTCTGGTCCCGTCACAGCGACAAATAACTGGTGGGGAGACGCAACGGGCCCATATCATCAAACACTTAACGCGTCAGGGCTTGGTAACGTAGTAGATCCTACAGTGCTGCACATTAACCTCGGCGGCCAAGTATCGTTTAATCCATGGCTCACCACAAACCCATTCCCTGACCCTGTGCCCGAACCTACCTGTTGCTCTTCTGTGCTGTTTTTGCCAGGATTTATGGCGAGCAGGCTCTACAAGGATGGTGAAAAGCTCTGGGAGCCAGGGTTTAGTACAGATACCAGCCAACTTCTGCTTGATGAAAGCGGGGTGCCGGTGTCTCAGGGAATCGTCGCGTCCGAAGTGTTAGATACGGTAGGTGGGACTGATATTTACGGTTCATTCTTGGATGGCCTTGATTCTATTAAGGGGCTCGAAGAAGGAAAAATTGGTGAGTGGGATACATTTCCGTATGATTGGCGCTTGGCTGTGAACAATCCAACAGTAATGAACGCTCTAGTAGCGAAGCTTCAGGAAATGGCAGAGCACTCGAAGACGGAAAGAGTGAGTATTGTCGCACATTCGAATGGTGGATTACTTGCGAAGGCGCTTGCTGTACATTTGGGTGACGCACAAGCTGGACTTTTAATAGACAAAATAATTCTGGTAGGGTCGCCGCAGATTGGAACTCCAAAAGCAATCGGAGCACTCCTCCATGGATACGAGCAAGGGATTCCTTCTTTCTTACCAATATTACTTGGAGAGACTGAGGCTCGAACTCTTGCGCAAAATATGTACGGTGCATATGGACTTATTCCGTCTGCTGCGTATTTTAGTACTGTGACTGAGCCGATAATCACATTCGAGGGTACTAATTCACCATTCATTGATCAAATGATTGGCGCGTACGAATCAGTGGTCGGAAACACAACCGAGTATCGGGAGTTTCTTACTGGGGCAGAGGGAAGAATAAATCCGAACAAGGATGATTTAATACATCCAAAAGTTTTACGTACGACACAGTTCGATGAGATGCAAACACTTCACTCGAGTATTGATGCGTGGGTGCCACCGGCGGGTATAGAGGTGTATCAAATAGCTGGGTGGGGAGAGGAGACAGTTAAGGGTTTTGATTACAAAGGTAGAGAGGTATGTATTGAAGGAGTCTGTTTTGAACAAATTCGCACTCTTCCACAGATGACATCAGACGGCGATGGCACTGTTGTCACACCCAGCGCGCTCTATATGAGTACAGCACTACCGAATGTGCACCGGTACTGGCTAGATCTTTTCGAACACAACAATCAATTTCCTGACAGGAAACACAGCACAATATTCTCTGTAGACTCCGTTTTGGACTTTGTTTCATCGATTCTCGTCGAACAACCTCAAGCTGTTCAGTTCATAAATATTCATGCACCAATACACCCGACCGAGTCAAAATTGCGTTATTTTCTCCACTCACCACTAAATTTATCGGCGACAAGTGCAAGTGGCCTGACTATTTCAAATGATTTAGCTCAAATTTCTGGGGCGCGTTTTGAAAAATTCGGTGAAGTTCAGTACATATCAGTACCTGCATCTGCTGCGCCCTCACTTCACCTAGATGCATATGCAGGTGGGTCGTTTATTCTTGATGTGCAGGAGGTACAAGGAGATACGGTAGTAAACGAAGTATCGTTTGTGGGTATTCCCAACACTGAAACTACTGAAGTTACTATGTCATTTCCAGACGGAACGATAGCCAATGCAACCTCGTTACAGATAGACAAGAATGGTGACGGCACAACTGACTTTTCTATAGAGGCAGGCGGAGGCGAAGTTGGTCTCACAAAGGCTTCTATTACTGTGACCGCGCCATCAAAGAGCATGACTTTTGGCTCTCAATTACCACAACTTACTTACACATTCTCAGGATTTGTAGCAGGTGAGACCCTAGAGTCTAGTGATATTGCTGGCTCTCCAGAGTGCACCACTACTGCAACAATGACGAGTCCTGTCGGTACGTATCCGATAACCTGTACCGCGGGCACGCTAACTTCCGACTACTATGGGTTCGAAACATTCATTGCCGGCGCACTTACTATCACTTACCCGTGGACTGGCTTTCTGCAACCTATCGACGACCCAGTAGCGACACCAGGTATTAGTCCAAGTATTTTTAAGGCAGGGAGTACCGTGCCAGTTAAATTTAAGCTAAAGGATGCAAGTGGGAACATGGTAGAAGCCACAGTACTCCCACAATGGCTAACCCCGACTCGCGGGGCACCGCTCGCAGCATCAGTCGATGAGCCGGTTTACAGTGACCCTGCTACTACAGGGAACATGTACCGTTACGACCCTACGAGTAAGCAATACATCTACAACTGGAAGACCACGAAATCCGACGCAGGGTACTGGTATAAAGTCTACGCTAAGTTAGATGATGGTACAATTAAATTGGTGACAATCGGACTCCGATGATGTTTAATCTTAAGTTATTTGGAATTATTTCAGCACTTTCCTTGTCGTTCACAGTTGTGTACGGTACTTTTTGGTTGACTGGCTATGATCAATGCCGAGAAATGATTACATGCTACGAATTTAGTAATATCTTCCAAATCTATAAACATATCGGTCTGGTTCTGCCAGTATTTGCTCCAGTTTTGTTTTTTGTTTGCATTCAAATTTTGTACAAGATTCGATCAGAATCATGGAATATATTAACAGTGATCTGGGTGCCAGTCAGTCTTATTTTGACGATGATACTTGGCAGTTCTTCGAATGGCTGGATCCCTACTGGACCTAGCAGTCAGAGTATTATACTGTTCCTAATATTCATTTATATAATAACGAGTACTTACCTTTTGTATAAATCAAAGAAATAGGGAATCAGTCGAAGGAATATCTGTTGACACTGGATATCGATAGCTCAATTCCGTAGGTACTATGGTAGTCATCATTGAAATCTTGAAACATCTCTACAAGTATCGAGGCCTTATATTTGGTGGTCTTGTAGGAGTTTTTGTGAGCACGTCATTTTTTGCTTTGCACACGTATACTGACTGCTTTAGTTGTGGGTTTATCGGGATAGACTATTGTGAGTACGAGCGGGGTATGTGCCCCACCTTTAATTTTTATCGGAATGCATTAGCATTATTTTTAGTGCCACTCGCACTAGTGGGCGCACCCTTAGTCTACGTACTTGTTGAGATCTTAGGATTACCATTTCCATCGAACCCATTTCTCGTACTTGCGTGTGTAGGCTATTTCTCACTTTTTGGAGCTATGATTCAAAGATTTTTTGAGCACAAAGTAGACCATCTGCATATTGAGTGAGCAAGAGTGGTACCATGGGGGCAGGTTAGAACTTAATCTAAATACATGATCAAAAAGATTATAGGAGTAGCGATTGTGATAGGAGTACTCCTCGGAGGAGCAGGGACGGCGTATGCTGACCACTCGTGGGGGAACTATCACTGGGCGCGGACGGCTAATCCCTTTACCTTAAAGATGGGCGATGCGGTAACTCCGACATGGGACCCGTACCTCGTAGAGGCGCGTAACGACTGGAACTCGTCAGAAGTACTCGACACAACTATTGTTACGAGTATTGCGAACCCTAAGACTTGCAAGGCAACGACTGGTCGTATGGAAGTTTGTAGCGCAAAGTATGGTAACAACGGCTGGCTCGGGCTCGCATCAATCTGGGCAGACTCGAACGGTCATATCACGAAGGGAACTGCGAAGATGAACGACACGTACTACAGCACCGCAGCGTACAACACACCTGCGTGGCGCCGACTCGTGATGTGTCAGGAAATAGCGCACGTCTTCGGACTCGACCATCAGGATGAGGTGTTCAATAACGCCAACCTCGGTACGTGTATGGATTACACAAATGACCCATCCTCGAACCAGCACCCTAACGCACATGACTTTGAGCAACTTGAAACCATCTACGCACACACTGACAGTTACGGAACGGTGAACGCGCTCGCCGCGCAGGTTAAGGGACTCGCACTAGGGCTCGTCGTAGAAGATGAGGAAGACCTTGGTTACCCAGTGCGACGCGATGCTGCAGGACGTGCAAACGTCTTCGCCAAAGAGCTCAAGGGCGGTGAGACTAAAATCACTCACGTCTTCTGGCTTCCTGAGTAACGCGTCTGTAATCAAAATACCGCCCAATTGGGGGTGTTTATACAGATCTTAAACGCATGGCTTCGGAATGTTTGACCTGAGGGGGGTGGGGGTGGTAGTATACCCCTAGCGCTTACGGCGCATTTCTAATACTCTCAACGGTACAGATCTGCCTCAAAAAGGCGCGAAAGTATGGCTAAAAAGTCACAACTCGCACGAAACAACAAACGAATTAAGCTTTCCGCACAGTATGCGGAGAAGCGTGCTGCGCTTAAGGCGGCCGGTGATTACGAGGGACTTCAAAAGCTTCCAAAAAACTCGTCCCCAGTCCGTATTAAGAACCGCTGCTCAATAACAGGTAAGTCAAAATCGTACATGCGTCCCTTCGGTGTTTCTCGTCAGCAGTTTAGAGAGATGGCGCGCAGAGGGGAGTTACCGGGTGTTAAAAAGTCTTCATGGTAACTGACGTCATCGGCGATTTCATAAATAGATTGACCACTGCAACCGCGGTGCGTAAGACGCATGTGTCGGTTCCGTTTTCAAAACTTAAGCACCAGATCGCACTTGTTTTAAAGCGCGAGGGGTACCTTGGTGAAATTAAGGAAGAAAAGGAGGACGGCATGCTTAAGACGTTTACGGTGGAGCTTGTGTATGACCCAGACGGTGAGCCACGAATTCACGGCGTGAAGCGCATTTCAAAACCAGGCCGACGTCTGTATATGCCCGTGCACGCCATTCACTCGATAAAAAACGGTAAGGGCTGCCTTATTCTCACGACACCTCGCGGTATCATGACGGACAAGGACGCGCGTCGCGACCGTGTGGGAGGAGAGACCATGTTCACTATCTGGTAACTACTATGTCACGCCTCGCAAAAAACATCATTCCTGTCCCACCAACTGTTACGGTTATCGTAGTAGACGGTATGCTGAAGGTCAAAGGACCGCTCGGTGAGCTTTTTAAGCCAGTACACACAAGTGTGACTGTCGACGTAACACAGGACGGTGTGCAGGTAACCGCAAATAACACAACCAAACTCGCACGTGCATTGTCTGGGACATTTGCTTCACACCTCAAGAATATGATTTCTGGTGTCACTAAGAAATTTGAGAAGAAGCTCGAGCTTCAGGGTATTGGGTACAAAGTTGAACTTCAGGGAAAGACTATGAAGTTCCAGGTTGGCTTTTCTCACCCAGTTCTTATGGCGGTTCCCGCCGGTATAGATGTTGGTATCGAAAAGAACAACATTAGTGTTTCTGGTATTGATAAGGAGGCGGTAGGGCAGTTTGCAGCAAACGTTCGCGCCGTAAAGAAGCCTGAGCCGTACAAGGGTAAGGGCATTCGCTACACAGGCGAGTTCGTCCGTCAGAAGCAAGGTAAGAAAGCAGCAGCATAAGTATGAGCAAACTCACACCAAAAACAAAAGCAGGACTCCGAGCACGACGTCACCGCCGTGTCCGAGGTACTGTAGTCGGTACTGAAGAGCGACCTCGACTTGTGGTTTTTCGTTCAAATAAGTATGTGTATGCGCAGGTGATTAACGATGACCAGGGAGTAACGCTTGCCGCAGCGACGGGGCGAGGTGGTAAGAAACTTTCACAGCTTGAGCAGGCAAAGGTCGTTGGCGCAGCAGTTGCAAAAGCCGCGCAGGCGAAGGGGGTAACGAAGGTAGTATTTGACCGCGGAGGATTTACCTACGGCGGTCGCATTAAGGCACTTGCAGATGCTGCACGCGAGGCAGGACTTCAATTTTAAATTATATGACTGACGAAACACCAACAGCACCAATCTCAGAGAACGTAGGCATTGAGTCGACGCTCGTAGATGCGCCGCGCGCGGCTCGACGTGGACGTGGACGAGATGATCGTGGAGGAGATAAGGGTGGTCGCCGCGGACCAAATCGTCGCCGTGAAGAAAAGCCGCGTTCTGAGTTTGACCAAAAGATCATTCAGCTCCGTCGCGTCTCACGTGTGGTCGCTGGTGGTCGCCGCTTCTCGTTTTCTGCAGCTGTTGTGGCGGGCGATCGCAAAGGCCGTGTCGGCGTGGGTATTGGTAAGGGAGGGGACACTGCACTCGCGGTCGACAAGGCAGCGCGTGATGCAAAGCGTCAGATGATACGTGTTCGGACGACTGAAGATATGTCTATCCCACATGACGTGCTTGCAAAGAATAGCTCGGGTATTGTCGAGATTCGTCCTGCACCAGACCGCGGTATTGTCGCTGGCTCATCAGTCAAGACAGTACTCGAACTGGCCGGTATTAAGGACGTAACCTCGAAGATTCGCTCTGGTTCAAAGAATAAGCTCAACATTGCGCGCGCCACCATTGATGCGCTCAAGAAGCTCAAAAAATAAAACAACTCCACACACCTATGGACCTCTCAAAAATCTCACGACCTCATGGACTCAAGAAATCGCGACGCGTTGGTCGTGGCGGTAAGCGTGGTAAGACAGCGGGCCGTGGTGGTAAGGGACAGACCGCACGTGCAGGTAACAAGCGTCGTCCTGAGTGGCGAGACACGATTAAAAAGCTTCCGAAGCGCCGTGGGTATGGCGTAAACCGCTCGCGTACTGTACGTCCACGAGTGGCCACAGCAATCCTTACACTCGAAGCGCTCGATCGTTCGTTTGCATCAGGAGACAAGGTCACCGTGCGTTCACTTATTGAAAAGGGACTCCTCCGTCGCGTGTCTGGCATGATTCCGTCTATCAAAATACTTGCGCGCGGTACGATTTCTAAGAAGCTCACTATTATGAAGGGAGTTGCGGTCTCCGCAGACGCTAAACAAGCGGTCGAAAAGGCTGGCGGCACCTTCGAGTAACATGCAGGCCTTTTTTCAGAAACTGAAGTTGATTCTCACGGACGCATCAATCCTGCAGAAGCTTGGGTTTATGGTGGCGGGACTGGTCGTTTTTCGTTTTATGTCTACCATCCCACTTCCGGGGATCGACGCGGCTCGCCTTCAGGCATTTTTCGGTCAGTCTGAACTGTTCGGCTTTCTAAACGTCTTTTCGGGCGGCGGGTTATCAAACTTGTCGATCGTGATGCTCGGCGTTGCGCCGTACATCACGGCGTCTATTATCATGCAGCTTGGCACAGTTCTTGCACCAAAGCTCAAGGCACTCTACAGCGAGGAAGGTGAGATGGGACGCAAGCGCTTTGCACAGTATTCACGTACGCTCACGATACCGCTCGCGATTGCACAGGCAGTGGGACTCCTTCTTTTCTTCCAATCTCAGGGAATCATGAGTAGCGAAGGACCTTTTTTGTTTGCAGTTAATGTTGCCCTTGCGGTCGCTGGCTCGATGCTCATAATGTGGATTGGCGAACTGATGACCGAGTACGGCATCGGAAACGGTGTGTCGCTCATCATCTTTGCAGGTATTGTGGCGAGCTTTCCTTCAATTCTGGCGCAGCTTGCGTTTACTTTTGATCCATCACAGATACCAGTCTTTATCGCGTTTGTCGCTGCAGCGCTTGCGATTACCTACGGGGTAGTGTACATCTCTGAGGCAGAGCGTCCGATACCTGTTACCTACGCTAAGCGCGTTGTTGGTGCACAAGTTGCTGGTGGGGTTCAGACGTACCTCCCACTGAGACTCAACCAAGCGGGTGTGATGCCAATTATTTTTGCGCTTTCTATACTCACGCTTCCGCAAATTCTACTCACGTACCTCGGCCAGTCCGGTACGGGTGTGCTCGCCCAGATTGCGACCTTACTTCAGACCTTTCCAGGATCCGACATTCTGTATGCAGTCGTGTACTTCGTCTTTGTGATTCTTTTTACCTACTTCTTTACCGCAATCACTTTTGACCCAACGCAAATGGCAAATAACTTGCAGCGTAATGGTGCATTTGTTCCTGGTGTCCGTCCGGGACAGACTACGTCTGAGTACATCGGGCGTGTGATAACTCGCATTACGCTTGTGGGCGCGGTCTTCCTTGGAGTTGTTGCGGTTCTACCACTTGTGGTGCAAAATCTTACGGGACTTACGGCGCTTGCGATAGGCGGCACGTCACTCCTCATTGTCGTATCAGTCGTCCTAGACATAGTGCGCAAAATCGACGCCCAGCTTTCGCTCAGAGAATACTAGCGCATGAAGATTACGATCTTCGGTAATCCGGGGACAGGTAAATCAACTGTTGGTAAACTGCTTGCGTCCAAGCTGGGGTACGAGTTTAAGTCGTCAGGAAATATGTTTCGCGCCATGGCCGAGAAGCTCGGAGTAACAGTCTATGAGTTTGATGTACTGTCTCAGACTGACCCTCAGTACGACATTACGTTAGATCAAGCGGTCGCAGAGTACGGTAAAACTCATGATAATTTTGTTTTTGAAAGCCGACTTGCGTGGCACTTTATCCCTGATTCATTGAAGATCGAATTATTCACTAATGAAAACGTAGCTGCAGAGCGAGTTGCACAACGTGAGCATATTTCACTCGATGAGGCGAAAAGAAAAAACGATCTACGTATTGCAACGTATGTTGAACGCTATCCAAAGAGATACCCAGATGTACACTACCCACCAGTACGACAAAGTTTTGATTTGAGTATCGACGTGACAGTGCCTAAGCCTGAGGAAATCGTCGAGCACATTTTAGATTTTCTCAAAAAGAGGGCTGCGTGTTAGCATAAAACTATGACACCTATGCCCCCTGGGTTAGCTCGCACCGTATTCTTTATGGGTCGCCCAGGCTCAGGAAAGGAGACCCAGGCACGCCTTATGGCAGAGAAAACTGGCTTCCACATTCTCTCTACTGGTGAGAAGTTTCGTGAGCTTCGCGAGCACCGAGATGCGCTTGGCCAGCTCGTTAAACAGTCGTATGACACAGGAAGACTCCTCCCATCATGGTTTGCAGATTATTTGTTTGAGGACGCCATATTAAAAATGTCTTCGACCGCAGGCATCATTCTTGAAGGTTCTGGTAGGACCGTCGTGCAGGCGGAGCGTATACACGAAATACTCAAATGGCTCGACCGTCCGTATCGGGTCTTGCATCTTGCTATCAGTGAAGCAGAGGCTACACGACGACAACAGTCGCGTGCACAGGTTATGTCTCGACCAGAAAGCGACACTGCAGAAAAAATACGACTTCGCCTCGAAGAATTTACACTGAACACACTCCCTGCGATTCACTTTTTTGAGAGTAAGGGTGCGGTGATCGAAATCGATGGCGAACGCGACATTGAAGCGATTCACGCAGAAATCATGTTGCATTTTACTGAGCACTAGTATGTCACTCACCAAAAACCTAGAGGAAGTCGTGCTTTTGCGCGAAGGGGGTAAGCGACTTGCGCGGGCACTAGCTGAGACCGCAGCGCGTGTAGTCCCGGGCGTGACCACATATGAGCTCAATGACCACTTTGAGCGTTTGGTGCGCAAAACAGGAGATGAGCCAGCATTTTTAAACTATCGGCCGCGTGGCGCACGACGTCCGTTCCCGTCCGCAATCTGTATTTCCGTGAATGAAGAGGTGGTACACGGTATCCCGACTGAGAACGTACGCACAGTTGCGGAAGGAGATATTGTAAAACTCGATGGCGGCGTGACTCATGCTGGTCTTATCACCGACCATGCCATATCGGTTATTGCGGGTACTGGTAGCGAAGAAGATGTTGCGTTGGTACTCGGAACGCGCCAGGCACTTATGGCAGGCATAGATGCGGCGCGCGGTGGTAACAAAGTCGGAGACATTTCTGCGGCTATAGAGAAAGTCGGTGTTGCTCTTGGGTACGGCATTGTTTTTGAGCTCGGCGGACACGGGGTGGGGCATGCAGTGCATGAAGAGCCATACGTCCCAAACGTTGGCGACCCTGGACAAGGTGTACTCTTGGTGCCAGGCATGGTACTCGCTATTGAGCCCATGTTTACGTTGGGAACACCTCGAGTGCGACTATTGGGGGATGGTTATACGTTCGTCACGAAAGACAATACTCGTGCCGCTCATTGGGAGCACACCATTTTGGTAACTGAAGGCGCGCCAGAGATTTTGACCGCGCTATAATGTGATGGTGAAGCCAGGACAACCTAATTTCGACGCGAACGTTACCAAGAACCTCTCGCCAGAGCAAAACATGGCGAAGCAAAAGGAAATCAGTCGTACTGGCGGGTACGGTGGTGGGAGACGGAGCGACTACAATTACGAGGAGACCCCACTCGCGCCTATTCCTGAAACATTTGACCAGTCCGGTTACCAGCAGGATGCTCCGCAGGCAATTACACTCGACCTTGTGCCTGATGCAAACGACAAGGACATGGAGGAGCTTTTAGGGATACTCAACACAAAGGGAATAGATGCGGTTTTTCAGGAGCTTGACCGTATGCGTAACCCGCACCTTGAGGACGACTTTCATCGCCTTCTGGTGCAACTGAAAAGAGACGGACACACCATACACGGACTAGACCCAAAGAGTCCGATAGGTAAGGCACTCGATTTCGTACTCCTAGAGGTTGCCGTGCCTGAACCTAAAAGTGGCGAACCAGGGGGCTCGTTGAAAGATGTGGTGGGGCAGATGGAGCTCCTGTACCAGGCAGTCATCCCTTTTGCTGCGATCCCTGATCCTTTGTTCTTCAAGGACTGGAGACATCGGCAAGCAATACATAAAGAACATTTCACCATGGAGGTTGCCGTGTCTCAGTCTGACGAAGACGTGGTGTTTTACCTCGCTGTACCGCGGAGTCGTCGCGACATTTTTGAGAAGCAGATTTTCTCTTATTTCCCGCTTGCACAGATCAAAGAGAAGTCTGACGACTACAATCCTTTTAACCAATTTGGCTTTTCTAAAATTGCCTACCTTACGCTGTATCGACCAATGCCGATGTCACTGCGCACGTCGGATCAGTTTGTAAACGATCCCTTAAACCAACTCCTCGCGACCATGTCGCGTATTACTAAAGAGGGCGAAGGTATGTCGTTTCAGGTCTCAGTTGCACCAGCTGGTGAGTACTGGACCAAACGATTTAAAAAGTTCATAGACGATGTTAAGAAGGGTAAGATTACTGCCACTGAGGCGTTTAGGAAGCACCGCTTTCTCATGCGTGATCCACTCTCCAGACGGATACTCCCGGCACTGTTCAGTGGCATTAAAAACTTCTTTTCAACGAAAGAGAAAAAGGAAGATAAACACGATGCTGACCCAAACTTACTGAACGTACTTGATAAAAAAATCCGTAGCATTATATCCGGTACCAATATCCGTATTGTGGTTTCTGCACGTAGTGAGGCGCGAGTCGCTGCGCTTATGCAGGAGTTTGAGCTTACCCTGAACCAGTTTGAGGATGCGGTAGGAAATCGCTTCAAGCTCCGCTATCCAGAATCAGAGCAGGATACACACGAGCTCATACGGTCCTTTGTGTACCGTACGTTTGACCGAGGACCTATCGAAAGTTTTTGGGGAGCGTTGTACTATAACTTGTTTGAAAAAGTACACAGTCCGCTTTTGTATAAAAGTCCGTGCATGCCACTCAACCATCAAGAACTTGCGACCGTGTTCCACCTTGCCATTTCTGGCGGGACGTCGAGTCGTGAGGCAAAGACTGCAGGAGGAAAGCGCGCTCCGGCACCGACTGGGATGCCGACTGAAGGTTTGTTGATTGGAAGAAACACGTACAGCGGTATGACTACAGAGGTTAGACTTCAGAGTTTGGACCGTCTGCGCCACCTGTATGTAATCGGACAGACTGGTACTGGTAAGACCAACTTCTTGAAAAACATGATCGTCCAGGACATAGAAAATGGGGAAGGGGTCTGTTTTATCGACCCACACGGTCCAGACGTTCTAGAGGTCTTGAGTCGTGTGCCAAAAGATCGCTATGACGATGTTGTCTACTTTGACCCAGCATCTACCGACCGCCCCATGGGGCTCAACATGCTCGAGTACGATCCACGGTTTCCTGAGCAAAAGACCTTTGTGGTGGATGAACTCTTTAAGATTTTCCAGAAATTATATGGGCAGGTGCCTGAGGCTTTTGGTCCCATCTTCGAGCAATACTTCCGTAACGCGACACTTCTCGTCCTTGAGGATCCTGAAACTGGGTCAACACTCCTTGATATTTCCCGAGTCTTGTCTGACGAGGAGTTTAGGCACCTTAAGATTTCGCGCTGCAGAAACCCTGTTGTCGCGCACTTCTGGGAGGAAATTGCGGAGCGCGTTTCCGGCGAGGGCTCACTCAAAAACATTGTTCCGTACATCACCTCGAAGTTCGACATTTTTATCGCGAACGAGATTATGCGCCCTATTGTGGGACAGCAGCGCAGCGCCTTTAACTTTCAGGACATAATGGATAATAAAAAGATTCTCCTGGTAAATCTTTCAAAGGGGCGACTTGGTGATGTGAACGCAAACCTCATTGGTCTAGTCTTGGTGGGCAAAATACTGATGACTGCGCTCGCGCGTGATATAGGGAAAAATCCGCCACCGTTTTATCTCTACCTCGACGAGTTCCAAAACATTTCTACCGATTCTATTTCAACCATTCTTTCTGAAGCACGAAAGTTCAGACTTTCGCTCACAGTCGCGCACCAGTTTATTGGTCAACTGGATAAAAAAATACGTGACGCAGTATTTGGTAACGTTGGGTCTCTGTCGGTCTTTCGTGTTGGTCCAGACGACACGGAGTTTCTCGCGAAGCAGCTGGCGCCAGTGTTTAGTGCGGACGACATATTGAAAATACCGAACTTCAGCGCGTACGCGCGAATTCTGAGCAACAATACGCCGCTCCCACCTTTTACGCTCGATACACTCCCATTCACGCCTGGTGACCAGGCAAGTACGGATGCGCTACGTCAGTTGTCGTATCAGCGCTTCGGTAAGTCGAGAGAAGTCGTTGATGCAGAGATCCGCGAGAAGTACACCATTGGGCGCCTCTAGTCGTCTGGGTGCTGTGTATGGTACAGTGCGCGCATGAAGTTTCAAGATCAACGCTCACTGGTGCTCCTGAAGCCTGACGCAATACAGCGCTCACTGATTGGTGAAGTGCTGAAACGCATTGAGCGCACGGGACTCAAGTTGGTGGCGATGAAAATGTTGGTTGCGACGCGCGCACAGGTCACAGACCACTACCACAAGGACGATGCTTGGTTTCTCAGAAAGGGGACGAAAATTGTCGAAGATCGAAAGGCTCATGGTCTCGTTGTCGACAAGGAACCTATAGAGTATGGGAAGCAAATTATTGAGCAGAACGTCGCTTTTATTACGTCTGGTCCAATCATCGCACTTGTTGCGCAGGGAAACGAGGCGCCAGTAGTTATTAAAAAAATAACGGGGGGCACCGAACCATCAACATCTGATGTGGGAACTATTCGAGGTGATTTTACGGTGGATTCATACGAACATGCGGGAGTTACTGGCCGTGCGGTACGGAACATTCTTCATTGTTCTGAAAATGTCGAGGATGCTGAGCGCGAAATCAAGGTCTGGTTTACTGAAAGCGAAATCCTAAAATACCGCTTAGTACAAGAACAAATTCTCTACGACGTCAATCTGGACGGCATCCTAGAGTGATCTTGCTATACTGTAGTTGGGGTACCGAGGCCGGTAATTATCCGGTTAAGAAACCTTAGGGAGCCTTACATCGCATGCGAGAACTGAGCCTTCGGTTCAAATCACGTACTGCTGCGGGCACCCACCTGAGCGAAAGCTCGGGTAATTACCACCACGGTCCCCACGCGAGCCCCCGTCCCGAGCAACGTCGAAGGACGGGGTTTTGCATAGTATGAGACTACCGTACCTACTTATCGCCGCAGTGTTGAGTGCTGGAATGGCAGTGACACAGCACTACGCCCTTTTGTATTACTGGTACTGGTTGTACCCCTGGCTCGACCTCGTTATGCACTTCACTGGAGGAGCCCTTATTGCACTGCTCAGTATTGCGTGGGTACCGCGCGCAAGGACCGCACTCTTCGTTACCCTGTGTGTAGGACTTGGATGGGAGATGTATGAGTACCTTATTGGGCTCGTGCTTATCGACACTGACTTTTACTCTGATGTCGTACTTGATCTCGGCATGGACTTTCTGGGCGCACTGCTTGTATGCGGTATGATGCATGCATGGCAGAGGTACGGATCACTTTTAATCGCGGAGCGCGACGTGTCACCGGGTCCAACTTCCTCGTTACAGTAGCGGACAGCACACACACGACACGAGTATTGATCGACTGTGGTCTCGCACAGTCTGGGGATGTCTGTGATCCAATAAACAACGAGCCTTTCGCCTACGACCCAGCTGAGATAGACGCAGTGTTTTTTACACATGCACATGCAGACCACATCGGACTTTTTCCAAAATTGGTGAAGATGGGTTTTACTGGTAGAGCATACGCGACTGAACCGACAGCGGATTTGATGCCCATTATGCTTGAGGATTCCGTCGCACTTCTCAAGCACGAGTCAGAGCGCTGTGGCGGGGAGCCAGTCTACAGCGCAGATGACCTCGCAATCTCCCTGCGTCACATAGAGAAAGTGCGTTATCACGAAGTGGTCACCGTGAAAGGCGTGCGCGCCACATTTTTAAACGCAGGGCATATCTTAGGGTCAGCGATTATTCTCATTGAGGCAGGAGGGAAAAAGATTTTATTTACCGGAGACTTGGGGCGCACGCCGTCGATACTGGTGCCTGAGCGCGAGACCGTGGTCGGGGTAGATGTATTAGTTACCGAATCAGTGTACGGAAACCGTACGCACGGCTCGATAGCTGTCTCAGAGGAGACCCTGCGCGACGCAGTACGGGCGACTGTTGCAAAGCAAGGCGTGCTTCTCATTCCAGCGTTTTCGCTCGAGCGTACACAAATTATACTTGCCGCACTTGATCGAATGATCGGGAGTGGGGAGATACCCCACGTACCTGTCTTTATGGACTCACCACTCGCTGCCCGTGTGACCGAGGTGTATACGCGCTACCCGGAGTACCTAAACAGCTCGCTCCGCGAGCGACTTGAGAAGGGCGATAACCCATTTTCATTTGCGTCTCTCAAGGTTACTGTTAATCGCGAAGCATCTTCTGCAATAGACACCATAGCACCGCCAAAAGTGATTATTGCTGGTGCCGGAATGTCACACGGTGGCCGTATTCGTCACCATGAGAAAATCTACCTGAGCATACCGACAACGACACTCCTTCTTGTTGGGTACCAAGTTGCTGGCTCATTAGGGAGGAGACTAAGAGATGGTCAAAAAAATATTGAGATAGATGGAAAGAGAATCAAAATGCGCGCGAGCGTTGGCGTCATTGATGGGTTTAGTGCACACGCTGACCGTGACGACCTCGTAGCTTTTGCTGAAGAGGTAGCCCCAAAGCGTGCTTTTGTGGTCCTAGGAGAGACTGAAGCAGCAACCTTCCTCGCCCAGCGCATTTCAGGCTTCCTCGGCATCCCTGTCGATGTCCCGCGAGAAGGGGAGACGTACGAAATTTAAGAGACTTTAGCTAAGAGGCGCTTGAAGGACTCGGGATGGAGCATCGCGATTTCTGACATCACCTTACGGTCGAGCATGATGTTCTTCTTCTTTAGGACACCTATGAAGGTTGAGTAGCTCTTAAAGCCATTCTCGCGTAGCGCCGCGTTTAGGCGAACAATGTGTAGGCCGCGCATTTCGCGCTTTTTAGCGCGGCGATGTTTAAACGCATAGGCACCAGCGTGCTTGATGGCCTCAAGTGCTTGCTTTTTCTTAGACTTGCGACCGTGTCGGTACCCTTTGGTTTGTGCAAGAATATTGCGCCTACGCTTACTCTGCTTCGGTCCTCCTTTTGTACGTGCCATATGAGTAGTACTTAGTTAATAGTCGATAGTGTATAGAAACTTTAGGAACCAGGGAGGAAGCGCGCGCGATCGTGTGGCGTCATTTCGATAGCAAATGCGCGACCCTTCTTGAGCTGCGTCTTGGTGCGCTCTTTTGCATTAAAGTGATTCTGTCCCGCCTTGCGACCGACAATCTTTCCTTTTTTTGTGACGCGTAAGCGCTTCGAGTATGACTTGTTTGTTTTCATGTTACTTTTTTCCTGCTCTTTCAAGTGTTGTTGCAATCCCTCGTGGTCCCTTCTGTGGCGCCTCGGACACTCTGTACTCTTCGGGGATGAGTTTTACAAAGCGATCGAGTCTTTCCTGATGGAACTTGGGGTCCATATATTTATATCGGCCCCTGAGCGTCAGCTCTACCTTCACTCGGTGCCCCTCGCGGAGCCATTCAGCAGCGTTCCGGGCCTTTCGGGTCAGGTCATTTTCTCCCTCAGTAACCGTAACCTGGATTGACTTGGTTTCGGTGGTGTGGGACTTAGCCTTTACCTCGCGCTCCTTCTTCTGCTGCTCGTACTGAAATTTACCATAATCCATGATTTTCGCAACCGGAGGGGTCGCCCCAGGACTAATCTCGATAAGGTCGAGGCCCGCGGCTTTTGCGGCATCCTGCGCCTCCTTAAGGCTTATGACCCCGAGGTTGCCCCCATCAGCACCGATAACTCGAAGTTCTGGTGCGCGTATCTGCGCGTTAATGTTTATGCGAGGAGTAGCCACGGGGTATTACTTCGCTACTCTACCATGCGAGGTAGTTCCGTGCCAGGTGCCTTCCCACTCGTACATATAAGGCGGGTGACTTTTCAGGCTTAGTAATCACTTTACCTTCAGCAGGGAAGGCTTTGATGGTTAGAAACGTGAGAAGCCGCTCGGCGAGTTCTTTATTGCTTGACACCACCGAGAGTGCAATAGGGAGGGGAATATAAATAAGTGCGACTGTAAGTCTCGACTGCCAATTAGCTTTACGTGTGCAAGTATTGCGATCATCATCTACCTATTTAAACATCTCCTGTGCCTTCTGGTAATCAGTGTGCGTGTCCACTTCTACCCATTTTAATCCTGTGATATCAACAGCAAAAAACGGTACACCCTGAGCCACAAGCGTCGTGTACGAGTCGTCGTAGTATTCTTGATGGTTCTTCGCGTCTTGCATGAGCCTGTCTAATTCTGTAAACAGTAACGAACCTGCTTCGACTCCAATCTTCTCTATGCCGATTGACTCACCGCGTGCTTCCTGCGGATTCAGTTTTTTTCCTACAGAACGAACTGCATCGTTTGTGTCGCAAATAACCTTCACTTCCTCGCTCTCAAGTCGGATATTTTTATCGATACAGAGACAGGTGTCATGCTGATCGTTCAGTAGTTTCTGCAACACAGCGCTCTCAAAGACGACGTCAGCGTCGAATTTAACAAATGGACTTCCTTCCGCAAAGTCGCGGCAGAGCAGTAGTGAGTAGCCTGTATTTGTAACCTCATACTGACTGTTTTCTATAAAGATAGCGTTCAGAGCGGGGTAGGTAGCTGCAACAAAAGTGCGGACATCTTCTGCACGGTATCCGGTTACAATCGCAACCTCAGTGATACCTGCTGTAAGTATGTTGTCGATCATGCGGCGCATGATAGGAACTCCTGCTACAGGGAGAAGTGATTTATGAGTAGCTTCAGTCAGTGGGCGAAGTCGAGAACCAAATCCAGCGGCAAGAATTATTGCTTTCATAGTTATTTTCGCATTGGGTTAAGTAATGAGTCTCTACTATAGACGAGTGCACAACCTCTTTGATAGAACCGCAAGAACCCAATACAAACTTGTGCTGCAGCTATTACTACAAGAGTAATAGTTAGTTGATTAGTTAGTGCTCCGATGGCAACAAAAATTGCAAACTCCGCTTCGTCTACAGCTAAGATTAATTTATTTCGAATCCAGAATATCTTAATCCAGCCCTTGTATGTACCTTTCCATGACTCAATCTTTTGATCGATCGAAGCAAGGAATTCTGTGCGCCGTACTGCCGATTTAGCAAGATACTCGGGATCGCGATTTATCTCAGTAAACATAGTTTCGAGCTTCACGTAATAACGAAAGTTAAAAAAGAAACAAGCTACTGATCCAAGAATCAAATAAAGTGGCTCTCCGGTCTGTAGATACACGGCATACCCCAGAGATGTCGTGATAATAAATATTTTGAGCACATCGAGAACCATGTCTAGGTACCCACCGATGACAGAACTTTTACCTGTATAACGCGCGAGTTGCCCATCAATGTCGTCACCGACGTATCCAAAAAATATAAGTCCAGCAGCCCATACCAGGTGATACGGGTACGAAATAAAGAGTGACAAACTGCCTATGGTAAATAGAGCGAACGATACGAGCGTGACTCCATTGGGACTTATGCCCGTTTTCGCTACCGCAGGGAGTAAGAATCGTGCAAGGGGATAGCCGATCAAGTCCCCCCAGTTACTGGTGTATAGCGGTTTAATGATGCTCATGGAGTGTAAATATTTTACCCAAAAGGCCCTTGTGTAGTAATCGAACTCTCTTCTCTAAAGTCAGCACCTCTCCAAGATTTTTCAAGAAAAAGCGTGTTTGTTCAGGAGAAAGATTACCGATAGTGCTTATCTGAAAAACCTTACCAGTTAGGGGTCCTTTTCCATCGTAGACAATGATTCCACGTTCACGGAGTTGTGCTTTTATTTCTGCTACTGTGATGTGGTCAGGTGCATATACTGTTGTGAGAACAACAGACATTTGCTCTTTTAGCAGCAGGAAACGAACTCCAAGCTTTTCTAGACCGTCGCGCATAGTATCTGCCATATGTTTAGTGCGAGCAAAGTGCGCTTCGTGTTGAGATTCTATGTTGTGGAGCGCTTGTTCAAGAGCAAAGAAGCTTTGTACCGCTGGAGTGTTTGGTGTTTGAATGCGATCGACTGCAAAACGATAGAATTTATAGAGGTTGAGGTATATCGTACGCGCAGGAACATTTCTAAGCGCTTCAAATGCTTCTTTTTCTCCAACAACTATAGATACGCCGGGAAGAGACCCAATTGCTTTTGATGCAGAAGTAGTAAGAAATGTTATGTAAGCATCCTCAATAGATATATCTTCAGCTCCTGCACTCGACACCGTGTCGACAATGAATGCTGCGCCACACCCCTTAACAATTTTACCAATGTCGATTATCGGGTTTAACATCCCTGTCGATGTTTCGTGGTGTACGATTGCTACAAAATTTGCACGATGCTTTTTTATGGCGTCTTCAATTTCTTGAATATGCATTACTTCACCCCACTCAAAGCGAAGATGGATGGTCTGTGGATTATGGAGAGATGCTATTTCGGCCAGACGCTCACCAAATTCGCCGTTTGAGACAACTAAAATCTTTCGATCCCCAACAACCGAAGAGAGAACGCATTCGTTTGCTGCAGTACCAGAACCACTCACGATAACAGGCTGGTACTTGTCTTTATCACGGACGTTGAATAGCCCAAGTACTTGATTATTTATACTTGTAAGTAGTTCAGAAAACTCAGGTTCCCGGTGTCCAATTTCGTGCTCAATGGCAGCACGTTTTACATTCTCTGCTAGCTGCACTGGTCCCGGACAAAATAAATGCTGTTTTTTTGTATTTGTGGTCATACACTAAAACTCCCTAAATGAATAAAAGCAGCAGGGAGTCGGTAGGGGTGCAAATACCTGATACTTAAAGCCATACGGCTACAAAAATCAGTTATCTGCGCACCCCCTCTACTCAGTGATGCTAGGTGCAAAATATACTCCGCTTTCCGAATGTGTCAAGTAACTTAAGCACAGGAAGAGTAAGCCAAAAAAAACAAAAACCGGCAAAGCCGGTTATTTTTGTGGAGGTGGAGGGTAATGAGCCCTCGTCCAAAGAAGGTCTTTCAGCCTTTTCTACTGTGTATAGTTTGTTTCAAGATTTAAGTCTGTGCGTAAGAATCAAACAAGATAAGCACAAACCGGTCTCGTGATCTCAGTATCTGCATGAGCAGTACAGACACCCAGTCCGATGTTATGACACCAGCTGACCTCTATCGGGCGTCAAGGAGCTAGCGCCGTTTCGGCCGAAGCGGAAACGGGTCGGTACTTACGCGAGCGCGAACGCCGGAGTGAAGTACGGACTTGCAACAGGTTTCACACTGTTGGTTATTCGAGATTTTAGGTGTTCTCCAATATTCACCACACAGCAAAGAAGAAAGGAATTTCTTTGTCGATTCTGGTCACCCCCGTAGAGGGCGTATGCAGGAGCATATACCCTCAACGCGAATGACCAGTTATTGATTTTTCAAAGAGCGATCCATCGAACGTTTGTCATCTCGTTCCTTGAGTGTAGCGCGCTTGTCGTGTTTCTTCTTCTTGCGCGCCAAGGCGAACGAGAGCTTGATGAAACGCTTCTCATTATACACCATTATGGGTACTAAAGTCAAGCCCCGCTGAGACTCAGCTCCAGAGAGCTCAGTGAGTTCCTTTTTAGAAAGCAAGAGCTTGCGCGTGCGTTCAGGGTCGTACCCCTTCGGCACGTTTCCCTCCTGGTACGGACTGATGGTAGCCCCGACCAAAAACGCTTCACCGCCACGCACCATGACACGTGCTCCTACGAGTGATGCCTTGCCCGTGCGGAGCGACTTTGCCTCGTGCCCAGCAAGTACTACGCCAGCCTCATACATTTCAATGAATTCGTATTCAAGGTGCGCCTTTTTATTTTCTATATGTGTGGTCATAGTGGCTTACTGTTGTACTGCGCGTGAAGGAAAAAAGAAAGAATACCTAGCACTATCCCCACACCGATACGGGCAGGGTAGAGGGACGCGTCGACCACTTCGACCAAACCTGTGACGAAGGTAGTTGTCAAAAAAGCATTCGTCCCCATAACCAGAAAAAAGTAAACAATGCCGTGACCTGTATACCGCATCGTCTCGTGGAAAACCATGGTGCGTATAGCGATGTACTGAAGCGACGTTGCAATTAAAAATGCGGTCGGGACCGCCACACGGTACGAAAACTGCGCCTGCTCAACAAACGTGACCAGGAGTAGTAGTTCGAACGAAAACGCAAGTATGCCGAAGCCGCTGTACTTGAGAAACTTGAGCCAGTACGCACGTATGTAGTCGGTCACAAAATTTAAAAATTATATGTTCCGTTCGTCCAAAATCTTACTAGTGCCACTCTTTGCGCCGATACGTGCCCAGTATACGTCAGTTCCAGTGCGCTCGACTAGTTTCATATAGTGACTCTACCGTATATACTAGCGTATATGCCACCAGCACCACGCGCTCCAAAGCACAAAGGACGGAAAGACACAGGAGAGAAGAAAAAATGGGAATCGCCTAAAATCGCAGAGATGCGGCGAGATCCATGGACGTCGTTTACGACTGTGCTGGCTATTGTTATTGTAGTATCTCTTGCGTACTCCTACGTGTGGAAAGATACTGGAGCAACAGAGACAGTCACACTTTCTACGTTAGTTGCGGACATTCGAGAGGGGAAGGTGTCGGCCATTGAAATATCCGGTAACGACCTTGCGCTGACCTATGTTGATGAAATTAAGAAGACGGGAAAAAAGGAGTCTGATGCGGCACTTTCTGAAACGCTCGCTAGCTACGGACTTACCGGAGCCGAGCTTGCGCAGGTGCAGATAGAGGTGAAGAATCAGTCCGGTTTTCGTTACTGGCTCTTTTCTCTGGCGCCCATACTACTCCCACTACTTTTGATTGGTGTGTTTATTTGGTTTTTGTCTAAGCAAGTTCGTCAGGGTGGCGTGCAGGCCTTTACATTTGGTCAGTCCAAGGCACGCATGATAGACCCCAAGGACGGCACGCAACGCGTGACGTTCAGTGATGTTGCGGGCGCGAAAGAGGCGAAGGAGGAGCTCACAGAGATTGTTGATTTCTTAAAGAACCCGAAAAAGTTTTTAGACATCGGTGCACGGATTCCAAAGGGGGTCTTGCTTATGGGTGCGCCAGGTACAGGTAAGACCTTGCTTGGTCGAGCTGTTGCGGGCGAGGCAGGGGTACCATTTTTCTCTATCTCTGGTTCAGAATTTGTAGAAATGTTTGTAGGTGTTGGCGCGTCACGAGTGCGTGACTTGTTCCAGATGGCAAAACGCTCGGCACCAGCTATCATTTTTGTTGACGAGATAGACGCTGTTGGTCGGGTACGCGGTACGGGCGTGGGTGGTGGCAACGATGAGCGCGAGCAGACATTAAACCAAATACTGGTCGAGATGGACGGCTTTGAGCCAAACGAAAAAGTAATTGTGATGGCGGCGACGAACCGTCCCGACGTCCTCGACCCAGCACTCCTGCGTCCCGGACGTTTTGATCGACGTGTCACTATAGACCTTCCTGACCGCGAAGGTCGCGAGGAAATACTAAAGATACATGCGCGCAAAAAACCACTTGCGGAAGACGTTAATCTTAAAGTGGTTGCCGAACGCACGCCGGGTTTTTCAGGTGCCGAGCTGTACTCACTGATGAACGAAGCAGCCATTCTTGCTGCACGTGAGGATAGAAAAAAAGTATCACAGTACGACCTTATTCGATCTATAGAAAAAGTTATGCTTGGTCCTGAGCGTAAGTCGCACGTCTTAAATAAGAAAGAGAAAGAAATTACTGCGTACCACGAGGCGGGGCACGCTTTGGTGTCGTCTGTTCTCCCATATGCTGACCCAGTACATAAGATTTCTATTATCAGTCGCGGACGCGCTGCGGGATACACGCTCAAACTGCCACTCGAAGACACGAAGATGCAGTCGAAGAATGAATTCCTCGACGATATCGCAGTTTCTCTCGGCGGCTATATCGCAGAGAAAGAGGTCTTTGGTGATGTGACAACGGGGCCGTCAAATGATTTGCAGGTTCTCACCTCACTCGCGCGAGACATGGTGACGCGCTACGGCATGTCTGACGTAATAGGTACTGTTGCTATGGAAGGGGACGGAGGACGTACGCTCTTTGGTCGCGGGATGAGTGATCGTGAATATTCAGAAGCTATGTCAGCCAAAGTAGATATGGAGGTAAAAAGTATTGTCGACGATGCCTATGCGAAGGCGCTCAAGATTATTACGGACCACCGCACAGTGCTCAACGTCATCGCACAGACACTGATAGAAAAGGAAACGCTCGAGCGTGATACGTTCGAAACTCTCTTACTGGCGCACGGGATCACACCTAAAAAGAAGTTAGATATCGAGCACCAGCCTGTTGTATAGTAGGTGCACCCGCCCTTAGCTCAGTTGGTTAGAGCACAGAGCTTACAGCCAAGTGAGGGAGGAGAGCGGGAATGCGCCTGTAGCTCAGTTGGTTAGAGCACGGAGCTTATACCTCCGCGGTCCTTGGTTCGAG